>NZ_MEGP01000016.1:0-100056 GCF_001725555.1 Thiobacillus sp. SCN 63-57
GATGAAGCAGACCATCGCCAACAATGGCGTGGCGACCATCCCTGACCTGCGCGAGCTGTGCCAGGAAGCCGAAGTCAAATTCCTCGCCTGCCAGATGACCGTCGAACTGTTCGGCTTCGAACATTCCGACTTCATCGACGGCCTTGAGTACGGCGGTGCGGCGACCTTCTTCGAATTTGCCGGCGAAACCGACATCTGCCTGTTCATTTAAGAAACAGTCGCTGAAGCAGCATTCCCGCATCATGAAAAAGAGCCGAATCCATTCGGCTCTTTTTTTATGTGTCTTTTGTACCACATTCGGTACAGATTGTTCAGTGGGCTGCGCTGGCTGGCTTGTCTAAGCCCCAGTGCACGCGTAGCCTTCAAGTCAGGCCATTCAATATGGCTGATCCGTAATAACTTTGCCCCTAGGAGACAATAATGAAGTTCACCCGCGTATTCGCATTCATGGCTTTGGCCGGTCTGGCCGGCAGCGCCTATGCCACCAATGGCTATTTTTCGCACGGTTACGGCATGAAGGCCAAAGGCATGGGTGGCGCAGCCACGGCCATGTCCGACGATGCCTTCGGCGGCGCGAACAACCCGGCCTCGATGGCGTTTGTCGGTAACCGCCTTGATTTGGGCGCGGATCTGTTCAGTCCTCGGCGTGAAGCCAGCCGCACGGGACTGGGGCCGTTTGATGGTTCGGTCGATAGCGATTCCAAATACTTCATCGTCCCGGAGTTCGGCTACAACCATATGTACGCTCCCGATCTGGCGTTGGGCGTGACGGTATATGGCAACGGCGGCATGAATAGTAATTATGCCCCTGGCCAAACGGATTTGGGCATCTGTGCTGGTGGCGCTGCTAATGGACAACCTGGTAACCTGCTGTGTGGCCAAGGCAAACTTGGAGTTGACCTGATGCAACTGATCGTTGCGCCGACCGCCGCGTACAAAATTGCACCCAATCACTCCATTGGCATTTCGCCGCTGATCGGCTACCAGCGTTTCAAGGCAGAGGGGCTACACGCCTTTGCAGGGGCTTCTTCTGATTCGGCCAATCTGACCAACCGTGGTTATGACGATTCGTTTGGTTACGGTGTGCGTATTGGCTATATGGGCAAAATCTCCCCGACCGTGACCATTGGCGCGGCCTATGCTTCGAAGATGAAATTCGACGAATTCTCCAAGTACAAAGGCTTGTTTGCGGAGCAGGGTGGCTTTGACATTCCCGAGAACTACAACCTAGGCGTGGCTTGGCAGGCAACCCCTTTGTTCTTGGTTGCGCTGGATTATCAGCGCATTAACTATTCCGGTGTGAACTCGATCAACAATCCCAGTGCCAATGCCTTCATTCCGGCTCCTCTTGGCGCCGACAACGGCCCCGGATTTGGGTGGCAGGATATTGACGTATGGAAACTGGGTGTTGAATACAAATACTCTCAGCAACTGACCCTGCGTGCGGGCTACAACCATGGTGATAATCCCATCCAGGCAAGTGATGTGACCTTTAACATTCTGGCGCCGGGCGTGGTCAAGGATCACGCTACCCTAGGCTTAACCTACACGCTGGCTTCGGGCAACGAGTTGACCGTGGCTTATATGCATGCATTCAAGAATGATGTGACGGGAACCTCGATACTTCCGGCTTTCAGCGGAAATCCTCCGTCCGGAACAGAAAAAATCCAGATGTATCAGAACTCCTTGGGTATCCAATACAGCTGGAAGATGTAATTCCCAGCGGTTGGGAAGGCTGATCAAGGCCGGGGTTTCGACCCCGGCTTTTTTATACGGGTTTAAGACGGCGTGAGGTGTGGGAAAATTGAGCAGCAGGTAATCAATTCAGCCGTGCATGCTGCGCCTCCAGCTTCTGCAACATGGCCGCAAAATCGGCCAGCCGGGCCTGTTCCTGCTGCACCACGGCAGCGGGAGCCTTGTCGACAAAGCTGGGGTTGGCAAGCTTGGTTTCGGCTTTCCTGATTTCGCCCTGGATACGGGCGATTTCCTTGGCGAGGCGGGCGCGTTCTTCGTCCTTGTCGATTTCCACCACCAGCATTAGTCGCATGTCGCCGACCAGCGCGACAGGGGCGTCGGCTTCCGGCAGCGCGGTCACCGCGCTGACTTCGCTAAGTTTGCCCAGCGCAACAATGTAGGGGGCGAGCGCGTTGATCACGCCGGCATCGCCTTCGATTACCAGCGGCACGCGCTGGGCGGGTGACAGGTTCATTTCTCCGCGCAGGGTGCGGCAGCCATTGACCAGTTCCTTCAGCAGCTGGATGCGCACTAAGCTGTCGGGGTGGCGCTGTGATTCGTCGATCTGCGGATACGGTGCGAGCATGATGCTTTCGCCGCCCACGCCAGCCAGCGGCGCGACTTTCTGCCACAGTTCCTCGGTGATGAAAGGAATGATGGGGTGGGCGAGCCGCAGCGTGGTTTCGAGTACCGTGGCGAGAGTGCGGCGGGTGGCGCGCTGTTGCTCGGGCGTACCGCTGTTCAGCTGTACCTTGGCGAGTTCCAGATACCAGTCACAGTATTCGTCCCACACGAATTCGTAGATGGCGCGCGCGGCCTGGTCGAAGCGGTAGGCGGCGAAGGCCTCGTGCACGTCGCCGATGGCCTGTTGCAGGCGTGCGGCGATCCAGCGGTCGGCATCGGAGAAATCCATCGGCTGGTCGGCATCCTGCCCGCAGTCGTGGCCTTCCAGGTTCATCAGCGCGAAACGGGTGGCGTTCCACAGCTTGTTGCAGAAATTGCGGTAGCCCTCGGCGCGCTGCAGATCGAACTTGATGTCGCGGCCGTGCGTGGCGAGGCTCGCGAAGGTGAAGCGTAGCGCATCGGTGCCGTAGGCCGCGATGCCATCGGGGAACTCCTTGCGGGTGCGTTTCTCGATGCTGGCGGCCTGCTTGGGGTTCATCAGGCCCTGGGTGCGCTTGGCGACGAGGTCGCCCACCGCAATGCCGTCGATGAGGTCGATCGGGTCGAGCACGTTGCCCTTCGACTTGCTCATTTTCTGGCCTTCGGAGTCGCGCACCAGGCCGGTGACGTACACCTCGCGGAACGGGACCTTGCCGGTAAGGTGCTTTGACATCATCACCATGCGGGCAACCCAGAAGAAGATGATGTCGAAGCCGGTGACCAGCACCGAAGTCGGCAGGTAGCGCTCCAGTTCCGGCGTCTGCTCGGGCCAGCCCAGGGTCGAGAAGGGCCATAGTGCGGAGGAGAACCAGGTGTCGAGTACGTCATTGTCCTGCGTCAGTTCGCGGCCGCCGGCCTGCTTCCTCGCATCTTCCTCCGTGTGCGCGACGTAGAACTCGCCGTCGGCGTCGTACCACGCCGGGATGCGGTGGCCCCACCACAACTGGCGCGAGACGCACCAGTCCTGGATGTTTTCCAGCCACTGCCGGTAAGTGGTGGTCCAGTTTTCCGGCACGAATTTCAGTTCGCCGGAGTCGACCGCGGCGAGCCCTTGCTTGGCCAGGCCTTCCATGCTCATGAACCACTGGTCGGTGAGCATCGGCTCGATCACCGCGTGGGTGCGGTCGCCGCGCGGGATCATCAGCTTGTGCGGCTTGGCCGAGACTAGCAGGCCTTTCGTCTGCAGTGCGTCGAGCAGTTTCTGGCGCGCGTCGTAACGGTCGAGCTCCTGGTATTCGGCGGGGCAGAACTCGTTCATTTTGGCGTCGAGCGTCAGCACGCTGATCGCCATGAGCTTGTGGCGTTGCCCGACCTGCCAGTCGTTGAAGTCGTGCGCAGGGGTGATCTTGACCACGCCGGTGCCGAACTCGCGATCGACGTATTCGTCCGCGATGACGGGGATGCTGCGTTCGGCGATCGGTAGACGGACGTGCTTGCCGATCAGATGCGCGTAGCGTGCATCCTCTGGATGCACGGCGACGGCGGTGTCGCCGAGCAGGGTTTCCGGGCGGGTGGTGGCGACGGTCAGGAAGCCAGAGCCGTCCTCTAGCGGATAGTTGATCTCCCAGATGAAGCCGTCTTCCTCAGCGCTGACGACCTCAAGGTCGGACACCGCCGTTCCGAGTACCGGATCCCAGTTCACCAGCCGCTTGCCGCGGTAGATCAGGCCTTCGCGATAGAGCCGCACGAAGACTTCGGTGACCGCCTTCGACAGCCCGGCATCCATGGTGAAGCGTTCGCGGCACCAGTCGGGACTGGTGCCGAGCCGGCGCATCTGCCGCGTGATGGTGGAGCCGGAATGCGCTTTCCATTCCCAGACTTTTTCGAGGAATTTTTCGCGTCCGAGGTCGTGGCGCGAGATGTTCTGCGCATCGAGCTGGCGCTCCACTACGATCTGCGTGGCGATGCCTGCATGGTCGGTGCCAGGCTGCCACAGGGTATTGTCGCCCGCCATGCGGTGGTAGCGGGTGAGGGCGTCCATCAGGGTGTGCTGGAAAGCATGGCCCATGTGCAGCGTGCCGGTGACATTCGGCGGCGGGAGCATGATGCAGTAGGCGGGAGCGTCGGGCGTGTCGCCGGCCTTGAAATAGCCGGCGCTTTCCCACTGGGCGTACCAGCGTTTTTCGATATCGGCCGGTTCGAAGGATTTGGCGAGTTCCATGGCGTGCGGGCAAAGCCGTGATTATCCCAAAAAAGCCTTGGGACAAGTTACGACCGCCCGGGATTAATTCAACGACGCAATGGGCGCTAGGCTATCGGCTTGATGGGTCGCGCGGCTGCTTGAGTTTCTCGGCGACGGCGTCCCGCACGATTTCCCGGACATTGACGTCGAGCTGGCTGAGCAGGCTCGACACGGTCTGGTCGATGTTCTTGCGCAGTTCGGCGGCGACCTGTTTCTCCATGACCTCGGACAGTCTGGGCGCCAGTTCGCTCATCAATTGCTCGGCCAGCGTGTCGCTTACAGCAGAAGGCAGGGGCTCGGCAGCGGGCGTTTCGGCTTGAATGGACGGTGAAGCGGGTGAGGGGAGCGGGCTTGCAGGCGGGGCGGCAGGTTCAGGGGGGGTTCCACGTTCGATCACGTGGGTGAGCACAGGCAGCCAGGCGTCGGGTGGCGTAGCCTGCGCGCAAGGCCCCGGCGGTTCGGTTGCCGCCTCGCCCTCGGCGCCGCCGCGATGCTTTTTCAGCAGCGCATCCATCTTGTTCAACAAGGGGCTGTCGCTCATGGGGAACCTCCTAGCCGGCGGGCTGACGCAGGTCGTGTGTTTTCAAGGCATAGCCGCGCGTCTGATAGAAACGGTAACGGGCGCGGCCCTGTTCGCGTCCGCTTTCGTCCTGACCGATGATTTCGACCAGCCGCTCGAAGCGGGCAAAGGCGGGAGGCTGTTCGTGATGCAGGTTGATCATCACGTCTGCCTGGCGCAAGGCATCGGCGTCGGCGCCAATCAGTATTGGCGTTTCGCTTGCCAACGCGTCGCTGTCGCGGCAGTGCGGCACAAATCCCAGCGCAGGCGTCGTCCATAACAGGCGGTCGATGGCATCGGCCACCGCCGCGTCCGGCGCGTAGATCATCACCTGCCTGCCCTGGCCGAGCGCCTTGGTGGCGACGCGGCGGGCGACGTCAAGGGGGTTGTCGGCAAACGTGTAGAAGGTGATTTCGGTCACTGCGGGCAGCTTATTTCTGGGCGCGGTTCAGAAGGAAATGCACCAGCAGCGACACCGGCCGTCCGGTCGAGCCTTTTTCACGGCCGCCCTTGTAGGCGGTGCCGGCGATGTCGAGGTGCGCCCAGTGATATTTCTTGGTGAAGCGCGACAGGAAGCAGGCTGCGGTGATCGAGCCGGCCGGGCGGCCGCCGATGTTGGCCATGTCGGCCAGGCTGCTCTTCAGTTGCTCTTGATAGTCGTCCCATAGCGGCATGCGCCAGACGCGGTCCCAGGCATGGTCGGCGGCGTGCTCGATTTCGCGCGCCAGCGGGTCGTGGTTGCTGTAGAGCGCACTCGGGTGGGCGCCGAGCGCGATCACGCAGGCACCGGTGAGCGTGGCCAGGTCGACCACGGCGTCGGGTTCGAAGCGTTCGGCATAGGTCAGCGCATCGCACAGGATCAGGCGGCCTTCGGCATCGGTGTTGAGGATTTCGATGGTTTGGCCGGACATCGAGGTGACGATGTCGCCGGGTTTGTTGGCGTTGGCATCCGGCATGTTTTCGCAGGCCGGGATGAGGCCGACGACGTTGAGCGGCAGGCCCAGTTCGCCGATGGCGCGGAAGGCGCCGATGACTGCGCCGCCGCCGCTCATGTCGTAGTTCATCTCGTCCATCTCGGCGGGGGGTTTGAGCGAAATGCCGCCGGCGTCGAAGGTGACTGCCTTGCCGACCAGTACTACGGGCCTGTCGCCCTTGGCACCGCCTTCGTGTTTCAGCACGATGAAACGCGGCGGTTTGTCGCTGCCCTTGCCGACTGACAGGAAGGAGCCCATGCCCAGTTTTTCGCAGGCGGCATAATCGAGAATCTCGCAGCCGAAACCGTGGGCTTTCGCCATCTTCTTCGCTTCGCCGGCCAGATATTCCGGCGTGCAGATATTGGAAGGTGTATTGCCAAGATCCTTGGCCAGGCCGATGCCATGGGCGATGGCCAGCCCGCGCGCAAGTCCGGTCTCGCCGTATTTCAACTCGCCGCGCCGCGACACGGCAAAAATGACACGTTTGAGCGGGCGGCGCGTCTCGCTGGACTTGCTCTTCATGTGATCGAAGCGATACAAGGCATCGTGGGCGCTGACCACGGCCTGTTCGACGTTCCAGGTGACGTCGCGTTTCTTCACCGGGATTTCGCTGAGTGTGATGGTGGCTTCCATCGACCCGGTATCACGCAGCGTTCGCACCGCGCAGGCGATGGCGTCGCGGTAGCCCTTTTCATGGAAGTCGCGTTCCTTGCCAAGTCCGACAAGCAGGACACGGTCGGCCAGGATGTTGGGTACCCGGTGCAACAGCAGCGTGCTACCGGCCTTGCCTTCCATGTCGCCGCCGCGCAGGATGTCCGACAGATAGCCGTCGCTGGCACGGTCGACGTCGATACCCGGTCCTGACAGCTTGCGACTTTCGAACACGCCGACGACGACGCAGGCCGTGCGCTGTTTTTCGGGGGCGCCGCTTTTTATGCTAAATTCGAGTTCGATTTCCTTGTTTTCCATGTCCGTGCTCAAAAAAATACAATTTGTCCCTGCGCCGCCGTCAGGCGTAGCCAGTTGGAGTGTCGCGCCGAAATTCGGCGTTGCCCATTGGGCGATTATTGGCGCGGGCGCGGTGGAATGTCAAAAGCCCGTTCATTTTGTGAACGGTTTCCGGCCATCCCCATGCTCTATCGCCGCGCGCTGACCCGTGAGATGGCGCTCACCACCGGCGCCGTGCTGACGGTGCTGGTCGCGATCGCGCTGGTCGTGTTGTTCATCCGCCTGCTCGGCGACGTGGCGCGCGGCGAACTTGCCAACGAGGCGGTTTTTTCCTTTCTCGGCTTTTCGCTGCTGTTCTTCCTGCCGGTATTGATGACGATCGCCCTGTTTGCCGGTGTGCTGCTGCCCTTGTCGCGTATGTGGCGGGACAGCGAAATGGTGATCTGGTTCAATGCAGGCCTGTCGCTGACGCAATGGATGCGGCCGGTGCTGGCGTTCGCCGTGCCGTTCTCGCTGGTCATCCTGTTGATTACGCTGGTGATCAATCCGTGGGCACAGACCAAAAAAATTGAGTATCGCCAGGACCTGCGCAGTCGCAGCGAAAGTTCGCTGATCGCCCCCGGCATGTTTGCCGAATCCACCGCCGGCCAGCGCGTTTATTACGTGGAGTCGCTGAATCCGCTGACCGGCATTGTGCGCAACGTCTTCATGCAGTCGCGCATCGACGGCCAGCTCGGCCTAGTGGTGGCGCGCGAGGGGAGTCACACGGAAATGCCTGACGGTTCACGTTATCTGGTGTTCAAGGATGGACGCCGATATGAGGGAACGCCCGGCAAACTCGATTACCGCATTGTGCAATTCGAGCGCTACTGGATGCGGCTCGACCCGGTTCCCGTGAACGGCAAGGAAACCGGCATCCGCCAGGCGCCCCTGAACGAATTGCTGGCCGACAAGACGCCACCGGCGCGGGCCGAACTGCTGTGGCGGGTAGGGGTGCCCGTGTCTGCACTCATCCTTGCCGTCATGGCCATTCCGCTCAGTTTCGTCAACACGCGGGCACGCCGTTCCTACGGGCTGATGACCGCGTTGCTGCTGTACTTTGTCTACAACAACCTGCTGTCCTTGACGCAGGCCTGGGTGGCCCAGGACAAACTCAACCCCTGGGGGGGGATGGTGGCGTCTCATCTGGTGATGCTGTTCGCCGTGGCCGCCCTGTTCTGGCTGCGAACCCGTCAATTTGCGCCGCGCGGGAGGCGTGCATGAGGCTGCTCGCGCGCTACCTGGGCGGGCAGGTCCTGCTTGCCTCGGCCTTCGTGCTGCTGGCGCTCCTGGTGCTGTTTGCGTTTTTCGACGTGATCCAGGAACTGGGTGCGCTGGGCCGCAACAATTACGGTCTCGGCCAGGCGGCTGTGGTGGTGATGCTCAACGTTCCCGGGCATCTGTATGAAATCCTGCCGGTGGCTGCGTTGATTGGTACCCTGTTCACGTTGTCGCGCCTGGTGGGCAATTCCGAATATGCGGTGATGCGCGTATCGGGCCTCTCCAACTGGCGTGTGGCCGGTTATTTCAGCGCGATCGGCGTGCTGCTGTCGCTGCTGGTGCTGATCATTGGCGAGTATGTCGCGCCGTGGTCGGAGCAGGCGGCGCAACGCTACAAATTGCTGGCCACCCATTCCGTCGTGGCGCAGCAGTTCCGTTCCGGCCTGTGGGTCAAGGATCGCAGCGCGTTCATCAATGTGCGCGAAGTGATGCCGGACAACACTTTGCGCGATATCGAGATTTACGGCTTCGACGCAGACGGTCGCCTCGGCTGGATCCGTGCGGCCCAGGAGGCCCACTGGCGCGGCGGCCAGACCTGGGACCTGCAGCAGGTAGTGGAAACCCGGTTCGACGCCGACGGTATTCATGCGATCCGGAATGCGCACCTGAACTGGCAGTCGGTGCTCACCCCGGACATCCTCAGCGTGCTGCTGATCGCACCGGAACAGATGTCGGCACGTACCCTGTGGCGCTATGTTGCGCATCTCAAGGAAAACGGCCAGAAGGCCACGCGCTATGAACTGGCCTTGTGGTCGAAGTTCGTCGGGCCCTTCGTCATCCCGATCATGATGCTGATCGCCATGCCGTTTGCGATCCAGGGGCCGCGTTCCGGCGGTACCAGCAGCAAGATTTTCATCGGGATTCTGGCCGGACTCGGTTTTCATCTGCTGAGCCGGCTGTTCGGCCATCTCGGTTTGCTGAACGACTGGCCGGTTGTCGTGGTATCGATTCTGCCCTTGCTGATTTTCCTGACCATCGCGCTGATGGGCATCCGGTGGGTGGATCGGCGCTAGATTCGTTGCCTCGGCGTGTGGCCGCGTGTCTGCACGCCCGCCTGCCGGGGGACAAAACATGCTGTGTGCACGCGTTGTGGGCCGACTGGCGGGCGGGCCGGGTCGATCTTGCGGCCGGGACGCCACGCGTTCCCATCGACCAGCCCGGACAGCCTGACAAACCCGAGCGGGTCGCGCCGCACCAGGTGCCGCGGCGCCGTACCGACACGCTGGCTGGCCGGGCGGCGCTCATCCATGCGCTGGCGCATATCGAATTCAATGCCATCAATCTGGCGCTCGATGCGGCGCACCGCTTTGCCGGCATGCCGCCGACGTATTACGCCGACTGGCTTTCGGTCGCGGACGAGGAAGCGCTGCATTTCGAACTGTTGAGTGCGCATCTGGCGACGCTGGGGTTTGCCTACGGGGATTTCCCGGCGCATAACGGCCTGTGGGACATGGCACTGAAAACCGCACACGACCCGCTGGTGCGCATGGCACTGGTGCCGCGCGTGCTGGAGGCACGCGGGCTCGATACCACGCCGTTGATCGTCGACAAGCTGAAGGCCGCGCACGACACGCGCATGGTCGAGATTCTCGCTGTCATCGAGCGCGACGAGATCGGCCATGTCGCCATCGGCAGCCGTTGGTTCAACTGGCTGTGCGTAGCGCGCGGACTGGAGTCCGAAGCGACGTTCCGCCAGTTGCTGGTGGATTACGATGCGCCGCCCCTGAAGCCACCGTTCAATCTGGCGGCGCGCCGCCAAGCCGGCTTCAGCAAGCCCGAGCTGGACTGGCTGAGCGGGCTCTAGGGTTCACAAACCCAGCATCGTCGCCGACACGCTGGCCGGTGCGCGCTGCCACATCCCCTCGAAGCTTTGGTGCAGCGCCGTTGCACTGCCGGGCTCGTCCAGGTGCAGGGTGCCATGCACTACGGACTTGTCGGCGCGTAGCAGCACGCCGTGACGGTCCGCCAGCACAAACGCCTGGTCGGGACGGGGCGCGTCGGGGTCGGCCTGGCGGATTTCGAGGACATGGCCGAAATCCCGTAGCAGCAGTATCAGGCGGGGGTGGTCCCGTGCGACGCGGCTGATGTCGTCGAGCAGCAGTTCGATGCGGCGCCCGCCGCCTGCCACGCAGAGTGCGCGCAATGTGGCGAGCCGTGACGCGTCGTCGAGGTCCAGCAGGCTCAGGTCATGGTCGTACACGCGCAACTGGCGGTGCGTCGCGGCCACCAGCGTGTCGAATGCGGCACGGAATTCGGCAGGGGTTTCAAGGACGTTCATGGGGTGTCGGTCTCCAGCCAGCCAGCTTCATACCAGTCGTACAAACGTTCGCGCAGGGGGGCAGGCACGGGCGGCGCGAGATGGCGCTGGTCGGCCAGTTGCTTCAGTGCGGCGGTCTCGCCGGCTGCAGGCGTGAAAGCCTCGCCGTTGATGAAAAAGCGCTTTCCGGTGAACAGCAGACGCGATTTGGGATTGAGCGCGACGCCATGCTTGTTCGTGTATTTGTTGAAGGCGCTCCGGTTGAGCGGCGTGTCCGGCGCATCGAAAAAAACATTCGGCTTGGGTTCGGACAGGTAGCGCCCGGCGAACTCGGCGATGTCGCGCTTGCTCCATTTGATTTTGGCGATCATGTCCTCGATCTGGCTCAGCATCGCGCGGCCGATTTCACCGGGATGGGCTTGCAGGCGCAGATCGGGGTCGGCATAACGGCCCTCAAGCGCGATCGTGTCCTGCAGATGCATCAGAAAGCCGTGGGCCATTTCTTCGGTAGTGGGTGCGCGAAAGCCGATCGAATAGGTCATGCATTCGTCCTCGGCGACGCCGTAATGCGCGACATGCGGCGGCAGATAGAGCATGTCGCCGGGGCCGAGCACCCATTCGTCTTCCGCCTCGAAACGCCGGAGGATTTTCAGCGGCACGTCGTCCAGGATCGTCAGGTCGGACTGCGTGCTGATCCGCCAACGGCGGTGGCCTTGCCCCTGCAGCAGGAAGACGTCGTAGGAATCGAAATGCGGCCCCACGCTGCCGCCGGACACGGCGTAGCTCACCATCAGGTCGTCGAGGCGGGCATGCGGGATGAAGTTGAAGCATGCCAGCAAGGCGTCAGCTGCGGGCAGGAGGTGATTGAGCGACTGTACCAGCAGCGTCCAGTCGGTCTTGGGCAGGCGCTTGAAATCGCGTTTGCTGAACGGGCCGTGGTCGAGCTGCCAGTGCGTGCCGCTGCCCTGGACCAACCGCGATTCCACATCGTCGCGGGCGGCCAGTTGCTGCATCTCGCCGGGAGACAAGAGGCCGGTGAAGCCGGGTACGGCGTTGCGGATCAGGAGCGGACGCTTGTGCCAGACATCGCGCAGGAAACGGGTGGGGCTCAAGCCACCGAGCAAGGCAGTCATCATGGACGCGATTATAGCGATGCGGCACCTGCAGGGCTGTTAGAATGCTGCCGGAAAGATACTAAGGCGGAGTAACCCATGCTGAAAGCAGGAGATCGGGCGCCGGACTTTTCCAACCCCGACGCGGACATGAACATCGTCGAGTTGTCCCAGTTCCGGGGCAAGACGCTGGTGCTGTATTTCTATGTGCGCGACGATACACCGGGCTGCACGACTGAAGCGATCGAGTTTTCCGAACTGGAAGACGCGTTCTCCAAATTGGGTGCCGCCGTACTCGGCGTTTCGCGCGACGATTGCATCAAGCATGGCGAGTTTCGCGACAAGCACGGCATCAGCGTGAGGCTGCTGGCCGACAAGGAGCAGGCCACCTGTACGGCATATGGCGTGCTGCAGGACAAGGAAGTGGATGGCGTCATGCGCAAGAGCATGGTTCGCTCCACCTTCATCATCGACAAACAGGGCGTCATCCGTCACGCACTGTATGGCGTTTCCAGCCGCGGCCATGCGGCGGAAGTGCTCCAACTGGTAAAGGAACTCAAGTGAATATTGGCAAGGATACCGTGGTCACCATCACCTATATCGTCAAGGATATGGACGGCAAGCTGCTGGAGGAGAGCGACGAGCCGGTCAGCTATCTGCACGGTGGCTACGACAACATTTTCCCGTTGGTGGAACAGGCGCTGGAAGGCAAGGCCGTCGGCGAGACCGTCGACCTCAAGTTGCAGCCGGCCGATGCATTCGGCGAATTCGAGGAAGATCTGGTGCGGCTGGAACCGCGTGAGTCATTTCCTGCCGACATCGAGGTCGGCATGCAGTTCGTCGGTTCACCAGTCGACGGCAGCGAGGAAATGCTCTACACCGTAACCGATGTTGCCGAAGACAAGGTGGTGGTCGACGGCAATCATCCCTACGCCGGCCAGGCCGTGCATTTTCAGTGCGTCGTGGCCGACGTGCGTGCGGCGACGGCGGACGAAGTCGCCCATCGTCACGCGCACGGTGCGCACGGCCATCACCATCATTAAGCCACATGGCGCCGAATCGGATGGTAAAAGGCGTCGGGCTGCTAAAATGCCCGGCTGACCTGTTTTTGTGACAGTTTGATAAAGACCACCGATGAAAACCACTTTCCTCGATTTCGAGCAGCCGATTGCGGAGCTCGAAGCCAAGATCGAAGAACTACGCTTTGTGCAGGATGACTCCGCGCTGGATATTTCGGAAGAAATCCGCCGCCTGCAGAAGAAGAGCCAGACGCTCACCAAGGACATCTACGCCAAGCTCAATGCCTGGCAGGTGTCGCAGGTGGCGCGCCATCCGCAGCGCCCGTATACGCTGGACTATGTGCAGGGGCTGTTCACCGATTTCGTCGAACTGCACGGCGATCGTGCCTATGCCGACGATGCCGCGATCGTCGGTGGCATGGCTCGCTTCAACGGCGAACCGGTGATGGTGATCGGCCACCAGAAGGGCCGCGACACCAAGGAAAAGATCTACCGCAATTTTGGCATGCCGCGTCCCGAGGGCTACCGCAAGGCGCTGCGGTTGATGCGCCTCGCCGAAAAGTTCGGCCTGCCGATCTTCACCTTCATCGACACGCCGGGAGCCTATCCCGGCATCGGCGCTGAGGAACGCGGGCAATCCGAGGCGATCGCGCGCAATCTCTATGTGATGGCCGAGCTGAAGACGCCGATCGTGTGCACCATCGTCGGCGAAGGCGGTTCGGGCGGCGCGCTGGC
This sequence comes from Thiobacillus sp. SCN 63-57, assembly GCF_001725555.1. Classification (NCBI taxonomy): domain Bacteria; kingdom Pseudomonadati; phylum Pseudomonadota; class Betaproteobacteria; order Nitrosomonadales; family Thiobacillaceae; genus Thiobacillus; species Thiobacillus sp. SCN 63-57. Next base: position 13,504 of record NZ_MEGP01000016.1, read on the forward strand.
GATCGGCGTCGGCGACCGCATGCTGATCCTGCAGTACTCCACCTATTCGGTGATCTCGCCGGAAGGCTGCGCCTCGATCCTGTGGAAGAGCGCCGACAAGGCCTCGGTTGCTGCCGAAACTCTGGGCATCACCGCCGATCGCCTGAAAGCCAACGGGCTGGTCGACCGCATCGTCGAAGAGCCGCTGGGAGGCGCGCAGCGCGACTGGGACGCCATGTTCCAGGCGATGCGCCGCGCACTGACCGATACGCTCGCCGAATTGCGCAAACAGTCGCTCGACGCCCTGTTGGATACGCGTTACCAGCGTCTGCGGGCGTATGGAAGCTTCAAGGAAACCCCCGCCAAATAAGGCGATCATTGCAGAGGTGGCGGACGTGCTTGGCCGCCACGCTCCTCCGCATGCACGGCTGACGCTGGCCCTGTCGGGCGGGCTCGATTCTGTCACCCTGCTGCATGCCCTGCTGACGTTGCGCGACCTCCATCCATTCGAACTGCAGGCGGTGCACGTGCACCATGGCCTGTCGCCCCATGCGGACGACTGGGCTGATTTCTGCGACCGGCTATGTGCAACGCACGCAGTTGAACTGGCCGTCCATCGTGTGCAGATCGCACGCGACGATCCGGCCGGCATCGAAGCGGCTGCGCGGCGGGAACGTCAACGCATCTTTGCTGCGTTGGATGTGGATTTTCTCCTCACGGCACACCATCAGGACGATCAGGCCGAGACACTTCTACTGCAATTGCTGCGTGGCGCCGGGCCGAAAGGGCTGGCGGCCATGGCCGAACGGCAAGGCCAGCCTGGCTGGCACGCAACCCAATTGCGGCCGTTGCTGTCCATTCCTCGCGCCGAGTTGTTGCGTACCGCGCGGGAGCAGGGCCTTGCTTGGATCGACGACGAAAGTAACCGGGACACCCGATATCGCCGCAACGCGCTACGTCAGCAGGTGATGCCGTTGCTGGCGCAGCATTTTCCCGGCGCCGGCCGCACCTTGGCACGTGCGGCCGCGCTGCAGGCCGATGCCGCAGAATTACTGGACGATCTGGCACGGCTGGATGCAGGTGCGGCCATCGCCGGCGACCGTCTCGACTGTGCCGCGCTGGCGCGCCTCTCGACTGTGCGGGCCCGCAACCTGCTGCGCCACTTCATCGAGCAGCACGGCCAGCCCATGCCCAGCCTGCGCCGGCTCGATGAGGCCCTGCACCAGTTGCGGGATGCGCATGAGGATGCGCGGGTGCGCGTCAATCTGGGACAGGTGGAGTTGTGGCGCTACCGCGGCGGGGCCTATCTGGTGGCGCCGTTGCCGCGCTGGACGGAGCCGATACGCTGGCAGGGCGAGGCGGCAATCTGGGTGCCGGCCGCCGGGGTCAGCGTGCGGATGGACCGGGCGAGCGGAACGGGGCTCCGGCAGACGGCGCTGGCCGCAGGCGACGTCACGCTTGGTGTACGGGCGGGCGGTGAGCACCTCAGGCTTCACGCCGGCGGTCCTCGGCGCAGCCTGAAGAACCTGTTGCAGGAACACGGGATCCCGCCCTGGCAGCGGGCACGCATGCCGCTGATGTGGTGCGACGGCCGATTGGTGTGGGCGGCGGGAATCGGCTTTGACGCCGACCTGGGGGCCGCGCCGGGTGAGGCGGGGCTGCTGCCGCACGTCGAACCCTGACGAGCCATGGCGTTGCATGCGCCGGGGCAAGCCCGGCAAACCGCCGCCCGCCGGCAGGACAAGACAGTCTGGGGTGGGCCATGTTATTCTAGCGGGCTGATTTTCATGGTTTTTTGAACCTTTTTTCCTGTTTTCCCTCTTTTGTCTGGAGCATACACATGGCTGTTCAGCGCACTTTTTCCATCATCAAACCCGATGCCGTCGCCAAGAACGTGATTGGCAAGATCGTCAGCCGTTTCGAGAGCAATGGCCTCAAGGTCGTTGCGTCGAAAATGAAGCATTTGTCGCGCCAGGAAGCCGAGGGCTTTTACGCCGTGCACAAGGATCGTCCGTTCTTCAAGGATCTGGTCGATTTCATGATCTCGGGTCCGGTGGTGCTGCAGGTCCTGGAAGGCGAAGACGCGATCGCCAAGAACCGCGCGTTGATGGGCGCGACCGACCCGAAGAAGGCGGAAGCGGGCACCATCCGCGCCGACTTCGCCGAGAGCATCGATGCCAATGCCGTGCACGGTTCCGACGCTCCGGAAACCGCGGCGATCGAAATCGCCTATTTCTTCCCGGCCAGCGAAGTCTACGCAGGCCGCTAAACCCCACGCATGCCGCTAAACCCCACGCATGCCGCAGAATCTGCTCGATTTCGATCTGGATGGCCTGACCGCCTGGTTCACCGAACTCGGCGAAAAGCCGTTTCGTGCCCGTCAGGTGTTCCACTGGATGCACCAGTCCGGGGTGGCCGATTTCGCGCAGATGACCGACATCGCCAAGAGCCTGCGCGAGAAACTCCAGCAGCAGGCCTGCGTGCAGGCGCCGGCGATCAACTACGCGCATACTTCGGCGGACGGCACGCGCAAGTGGCTGTTCGACGTCGGGGTCGCCAACGGCATCGAAACCGTGTTCATCCCGGAGGATGATCGCGGCACGCTGTGCGTGTCGTCACAGGTCGGCTGCGCGCTGGAGTGCACCTTCTGCTCGACCGGGCGGCAGGGCTTCAATCGTAACCTGACGGTGGCCGAAATCATCGGCCAGTTGTGGGTGGCGCACCACAGCCTCAAGACCGAGCCGAATCGCACTACCTTTAATCACGGCGCAGGCGAAATTTCCGACCGGCCCGTGACCAATGTGGTGATGATGGGCATGGGCGAGCCGCTGGCGAATTTCGAGAATGTGGTGACCGCGCTCGGGATCATGCTTGATGACCATGCCTACGGCCTGTCGCGGCGGCGGGTGACGGTATCCACATCCGGCCTGGTGCCGGCGATGGACCGCCTGGCCGAACGTTGTCCGGTCGCGCTGGCAGTGAGCCTGCATGCGCCCAACGATGCGTTGCGCGACCAGATCGTGCCGATCAACAAGAAGTATCCGTTGCGCGAACTGATGGCCGCCTGCCGACGTTATCTGGTGCATGCGCCGCGCGACTTCATCACCTTCGAATACGTGATGCTGGCCGGCGTGAACGACCAGCCCGAGCATGCACGCCAGTTGGTCGAGCTGACGCGCGACGTGCCGTGCAAGTTCAACCTCATTCCCTTCAATCCGTTTCCGGACTCGGGCTACGAAAAACCGCGGGCAGAGTCGATGCGCGTGTTTCGCCAGATCCTGCAGGATGCAGGCTTGGTGGTGACCACGCGCAAGACGCGCGGTGACGATATCGATGCGGCTTGCGGGCAGCTGGCCGGGAAAGTCGCGGACAAGAGCGGGCGTGTCATGAAACGAATGCACAAGGAGGCAGCGTGAAGAAATGGGTAGGGGTACTGGTTGCAGCGGCATTGCTGGCGGGCTGCGCAGCACAGCCGATGGACGGGAGCGGCGGTGTGGCCGCCAGCGAGGCTGACAGCCAGAGCCGCGAACGTGCCCGTGCATTCACGGATCTGGCCGGGGCCTATGTCGCGCGTACCCAGTACAAGGTCGCGCTCGACGAGTTGCGTAAGGCGATCACGGCTGACAATCGCTATGGCCCGGCCTACAACATCTACGGCATGATCTACATGGATTTGGCCGAGGACAAGCTGGCCGAGGAAAATTTTCGCCGCGCCATTGAACTCGATCGCAACGATTCGAACGCGCACAACAACTACGGCTGGTTTCTCTGTACCCGCGGCCGCTACGATGAAGGCCTGGCACAATTCAGCGCTGCCATTCGCAACCCTTTGTATACGCAGCCCGAACTGGCCATGACCAATGCCGGTTTGTGCGCCGAAAAGAAGGGCGATATCGCGTTGGCCGAGGCCAATCTGGGCAAGGCGCTCAAACTGCAGCCCGATAGCCCCAACTCCGTCCTCAAGCTGGCCGGACTGTATTTCCGCCAAGGGCGCCTGGCGGAAGCGCAGCGCCTGCTGGGGCGGCATGACGAGCTGGCGCCTCCGTCCGCCGAAAGCCTGTGGCTGGGCGTGCGGCTGGAACGCAAGCTGGGTGATCGGGCGCAGGAAGCCGCCTATGCCTTGCAGCTGCGCAAACGCTTCCCCGATTCGAACGAGACGCAGCAGTTGCTGACGGGACATTTCGAATGAGTGGGAGTGGGCTGGCCTCGGTCGGCCAGATTTTGCGGGAGGCACGCGAAGCGCAGGGCATTACGCTGGACAATGCAGCCATGCGCCTGCGTCTGATGCATCGCCAGGTGGAGGCGATGGAACGGGACGACTTCGAGAGCCTGGGCCAACCCGTTTTCGCACGTGGCTTTGTGCGGAACTATGCGCGTCTGTTGGGGCTGGTGCCGGAGTCCCTGCTGGCGCGCATGGATGGCGCTCCCACCGAACCGGCTGCGTTCGTCCCGACCGAACCGGCGCTGCCGCGGTCATGGCTGACTTCCCCGTGGCTGATCCTGTCGCTGCTCGGCCTGTTGCTGGTGGTGGCCGTGCCGGTTGCCTTGTATGCGTGGCTCAACAGCGATGGGGGCGAGCGCCCTGACGTGCCGACCCCCGCCGTCATGCAGCCGCGTCCGGCACCGGCCGTCGCAACCGCCCCTGTCACTGCGCCGGCTGATGTCGTGTCGCCTGCGCCCGTGTCGCCCGTGATCCCTGCTGCGGCTGACGGTACGTCGCCTGAGGCTACGACGTCTGTGACGACCGAGTCTGCGGCGGAGGGCAGTGTGCTGCACCTCGATTTTGGCGACGAGTCGTGGACCGAGATCAAGGATGCCAGCGGTCGCATGCTGATGCGTCAACTCAATCCCGCAGGTAGCAGCGCGGACGTTCACGGCCAGCCTCCCTTCGATGTGGTGATCGGCAATGCCACGCAAGTGCAGATGACGTACAACGGCCGCCCCATCGACCTGAAACCCTTTATTGACGTGACGGTTGCCCGCTTCACGCTGGAAGAATGATGTCCCAGATTATCCGTCGTCCCACCCGTCAGGTGCAGATCGGCCAAGTGCGGGTCGGCGGTGACGCCCCCGTGGTGGTGCAGTCGATGACCAACACCGACACCGTCGATATCACCGCGACCGTGCGTCAGGTGCAGGCGCTCGCCGAGGCTGGATCGGAACTGGTGCGGCTGACCGTCAACACGCTGGACGCCGCCGCTGCGGTGCCGCGCATTCGTGAGCGCCTCGACGTGCTGGGCTGTCGCGTGCCGTTGATCGGCGATTTCCATTTCAACGGCCACAAGCTCTTGACCCAGGTGCCCGAGTGCGCAGAAGCGCTGGCCAAGCTGCGCATCAATCCCGGCAATATCGGACGCGGCAACAAGCGCGACGAGCAGTTCGCCACGCTGATCGAGGTGGCATGCCGCTACGACAAGCCGGTGCGCATTGGCGTCAACTGGGGCAGCCTCGACCAGGCGCTGGCAGCGCGCATGATGGACGACAATGCCCGGCTTGCGCAGCCGGAAGACGCCGAGGTCGTGATGCGGCGCGCGATGGTCGCATCTGCGCTCGAGTCGGCCAGGAAAGCCGAGGAACTGGGACTCGGTGGCGACAAGATCATCCTGTCATGCAAGATGAGCCGGGTACAGGATCTCATTTCGGTCTACCGTGATCTGGCGTCGCAGTGCGACTACCCGTTGCACCTCGGATTGACCGAAGCCGGCATGGGCAGCAAGGGCATCGTCGCTTCGACCGCGGCCTTGTCGGTGTTGCTGCAGGAAGGCATCGGCGACACGATACGGATATCCTTGACGCCCGAGCCGGGCGGCGAGCGCACTCAGGAAGTCCGTGTCGGCCAGGAAATCCTGCAGGCGCTGGGCTTACGTGCATTCACACCCCAGGTCACGGCCTGTCCTGGCTGCGGCCGCACTACCTCCACCGTATTCCAGGAACTGGCGCAGGATATCGAAACCTATTTGCGTACCCAGATGCCCGTGTGGCGCAGCCAGTATCCCGGCGTCGAATCCATGCAGGTGGCGGTGATGGGTTGCGTGGTCAACGGCCCTGGCGAGTCCAAGCATGCCAATATCGGCATCTCGTTGCCCGGTACGGGCGAAGTGCCGGTCGCGCCGGTATACGTCGACGGCGAAAAAACGGTGACGCTGAAAGGCGAGAAAATAGCCGAAGAATTCCAGACCATCGTCGAAGACTATGTGCGCAGCCATTACGGCACTGCGTGAAATGCATTTCTGCTGATTAAGTTATGAGCAACAACATTCAATCCGTGCGCGGCATGAACGACTGCCTGCCCGATGTCAGCGACACGTGGCAGGGGTTCGAGGCGATCGTGCGCGACTGGCTGCGGCGCTATGGCTACCGCGAGATACGTACGCCGATTCTCGAGCATACCGGGCTGTTCAAGCGTGCCATCGGTGAAGTGACCGACATTGTCGAGAAGGAAATGTATACCTTCGTCGACGAACTGAACGGCGAATCGCTGACGCTGCGCCCGGAAGGCACGGCGTCATCGGTGCGTGCGGTGATCCAGCACAACCTGTTGTACGACGGTGGTAAGCGATTGTGGTACACCGGACCGATGTTCCGCCATGAGCGTCCGCAAAAGGGCCGCTATCGGCAATTTCACCAGGTCGGCGTCGAGGCGCTCGGCTTTGCCGGGCCGGACGTCGATGCCGAACTGATCGTGATGTGCGCCGATCTGTGGAAGGAACTGGGCATCGCGCCGACGCTTCAGCTCAACACCTTGGGCGATCATGCTGCGCGGCAGCGGCACCGCGAGAAACTGATCGCCTATTACGCATCGCACCAGGACGTGCTTGACGAAGATGCCAGGCGCCGGCTGCACAGCAACCCGCTGCGCATCCTCGATAGCAAGAACCCGGCGATGCAGGCACTGAACGATGCGGCGCCCAAGCTGATGGATGAGCTCGAGGACGAAGCGCTGGCGCATTTCGAAGGGGTGCAGACGCTGCTTCGCGCGAATGGCATTGCCTTCGAGATCAATCCCAGGCTGGTGCGCGGGCTGGATTACTACAACCGCACCGTGTTCGAATGGGTGACCGACCAGCTTGGCGCGCAGGGCACGGTGTGTGCGGGCGGCCGCTACGACGGATTGGTCGAGCAGCTGGGCGGCAAGCCGGCGCCTGCAGCCGGGTTTGCGATGGGTATCGAACGACTGCTGGCATTGGTCGAAGCGGGCGGACGCACCATCGCGACACCGGCATCCGATGCCTATATCGTCCATGCCGGCGACGCGGCGCAGGCTTTTGCCTGGCAGGTGGCAGGTTCGCTGCGCAGTGTCGGACTCGCCGTCGTCCTGCATTGCGGCGGCGGCAGTTTCAAGTCGCAGATGAAAAAGGCCGATGCCAGTCGCGCACGTTATGCGGTGATCATCGGCGACGACGAGGCCGCCGCGCAGCAGGTGACGCTGAAGCCGCTGCGCGAAGCAGGCGAACAGACCCGCGTCGAGGTGGCGCGGGCGATTCAATTCATTCAAGAAGCATCAACTCAAAAGGCATAGCGCATGGCAACCTACGATCTCGACGAGCAGGAACGGCTGGACGAACTGAAAGCCTGGTGGAAGCGCTGGGGCAACCTGGTGATGATCGGTTTGGCCGTGGTGATCGCCGGGGCGGCAGGCTGGCGCTACTGGCAGAACCACACGGTGACGCAAAGCCTGGAAGCGGCAACCGTGTACGAAAAGCTCACGCAGTCGCTGGCGGCGAATGACGCCAAGAGCGCACGCGAAGCGGGCGCGATGCTGCTCGACCAGTACAAAGGCACGGCGTATGCACCACGTGCCGCGATGCTGCTGGCCAAGCTCAATGTCATGAACAAGGACCTGAAAAGCGCGCAGAGCCAGCTGGAATGGGCTGTGGCCAACAGCAAGGAGCCGGCCGTCAAGGATCTGGCGCGCCTGCACCTGGCGGGTGTGCAACTCGACCAGAAACAATACGACGTGGCGTTGAAAACCCTGGCAGGCTCGCATAGCGATGCGTTCGCCTTCCGTTTCGAAGACATGCGGGGCGATGTGCTGATGGCGCAAGGCAAGAAAGCCGAGGCGCGTGTGGCGTATCAGGCGGCGTTCGGCAAGATGGAAAAAGACAATCCCTATCGCAGCATCGTCGAACTGAAGCTCGATGCCCTGGGAGGAGAAACCAAGTGAAGATGCGCATGATGGTCGCCGGCCTGGCGCTGGTCATGTCGGGATGCAGCACGGTCGGTTCGATGACCAGCACGGTGGGCGGCTGGTTTGGCCACGGTCCGGTCAAGGCCAAGCCCGCGGAACTGGTCGAATTCAAACCCACTGCCAGCCTTACCGAAGCCTGGAAGGGCGAAACGGGAGATACCAGCGGTTATCTGTTCCGCCCCCGGGCCGCAGGCGACGATGTGTTTGCCGCAGGCGGCAACCGCGTGGTGCGCATCGCGGTAGCCAATGGCAACACGGTGTGGAAAACCGATGCCGACGCCAAGCTGTCGGCCGGTGCCGGCGTGGGGCAAGGGTTGGTGCTGGTGGGCAGCACCAAGGGCGAGTTGCTGGCGTTGGATCAGACCAGCGGCCAGGTGCGCTGGAAAGTGGCTTTGTCGAGCGAAGTGACCGGCCAGGCGCTGGTCGTAGGGGACATTGTGATCGCACGTACGGGCGATGGCCGTGTGCAGGGGCTCGGGGCCGCCGACGGCAGCCGCAAATGGCTGTACACCCGCACTCTGCCGGTATTGAGCCTGCGCGGTTCGGGCGGCATGACCGTGCGTGACGAGGTGCTCTATGCCGGGTTCCCGGGCGGCAAACTGGTTGCGCTCAATGCGGCCAATGGCGCGCAGTTGTGGGAGGCGACCGTGGCGCTGCCGCGCGGAGCGACCGAACTCGAACGGGTGGCTGATGTGATGGGCAATCCGGCCGTGGATGAACGCCAGGTGTGCGCGGTTGCCTATCAGGGGCGGGTGGCCTGTTTCGACCGCCGCAACGGGGAGCTGCTGTGGGCGCGCGACACCTCGAGCAACACCGGCCTGGCGATGGACGAGCGCAATGTCTACGTCACCGACGACAAGGACGCCGTGACGGCCTACGATAAAACCAGCGGCCGCGCCGGCTGGCGGCAGGACAAGCTGGCGCGCCGTGCAGTGACCGCACCGCTGGCACTCGGTGCCTGGGTCGTGGTGGCCGACGGCGAGGGATACGTCCATGTGCTGTCGAGCGAGGATGGCAGCTTCGTGGCGCGTGCGAAAGTCGACAGCGGTGTCCATTCGGCGCCAGTCGATATCGGGCCGGGTTTCGCGGTGGAGACGACCAAAGGCAATGTCGTCGCGTTCCGGCTCAAGTAAACAACACGACGCGTCGGCTCTGACGCGTCAGCAAGGATAATCATCCTAAAAACCGCAGTTGACCGCTCAATTTTAGGAATGCTGCATGAATATCGATACTTCAACCTGCGATCGCACTCACCGGCAGATGGAGGCCGCTACGCACCCGCCGGCACGCCTGGCCACGCGCCTGCCTTTGTCGTTCGTCGTTGCAGGCCCCGGCCTGCTGCCTCCTCACTTCGCGGCAGTCACCTGCCCAGACGCACCCTCGGGCGCGTCCAACTACGGTTTCTAGGATGATGCTTCCCACTTTGGTTCTTGTCGGGCGCCCGAACGTCGGCAAGTCCACCTTGTTCAACCGCCTCACCGGTACGCGCGATGCCCTCGTGCACGATATGCCGGGGATGACGCGCGACCGCCACTACGGGCGCGGGCGCATCGGTGGCAAGCCCTATTTGGTGGTCGACACCGGCGGCCTCGAGCCGGTGGCCAAGGAGGGCATCATGGCCGAGATGGCGCGCCAGACACTGCAGGCCATCGACGAGGCCGACGCCATCATTTTCATGGTCGATGCGCGCAGTGGCCTCACGCCGCAGGACAAGGTGATCGCTGATCGTCTGCGCCGTGCGACGTGCCCGGTGCTGCTGGCGGTCAACAAGGCCGAGGGCATGAATCGCGCGGTGGTGACCGCCGAATTCCACGAGTTGGGACTGGGCGAGCCGCTGGCGATCTCCGGCGCGCACGGCGACGGCATTTCCGACTTGGTGGATGAGGCGCTGGCGCCGTTCTCCGAAGAAGAAGAAAAGACCGACGAATTCGGCATCCCCAAGATTGCCCTGGTGGGACGTCCCAACGTCGGCAAGTCGACACTGGTCAACGCCCTGGTGGGCGAGGAACGCGTCATTGCGTTCGATCAGCCCGGCACCACGCGCGATTCGATCTACGTCGAGTTCGAGCGCGACGGCAAGCCCTACATTTTGATCGACACCGCCGGCGTGCGGCGTAAAGGGAAGGTGTTCGAGACGGTGGAAAAATTCTCCGTCATCAAGACGCTGCAGGCGATCGAGGATGCCAACGTCGTGGTGCTGGTGCTCGACGCGCGCGAGAACGTTTCCGAGCAGGATGCGCATCTGGCGGGCTTCGTGCTGGAAACCGGGCGCGCGCTGGTGGTGGCGGTGAATAAATGGGATGGCCTGTCCGCCGAGCAGCGTGACAACATCAAGCGCGACATCGGCCGCAAGCTGGCTTTCCTGGATTTCGCCCGATTCAATTACATTTCGGCCTTGAAGAGCAAGGGCCTGGATACCCTGTTGAAGGATGTCGAAGCCGCGCATGCCGCCGCCTTCCTCAAGATGTCGACGCCCAAGCTGACGCGCGTGCTCGAGATGGCGGTGGAGCAGCATGCGCCGCCCAAGAATGGCTTGTTCCGTCCCAAACCGCGCTACGCGCACCAGGGCGGCAAGAACCCGCCTGTGATCATTCTGCACGGCAACGCGCTGGAAGGCTTGCGCGACGACTACAAGCGCTACCTGGAAAGCAGTTTCCGCAAGGCGTTCAAGCTGCAGGGCACGCCGCTTCGGATCCAGGTGAAGGAAGACACGGGCAAAAATCCATACGAAGGCAAGACGCGCGCGCCGCTCACCGAAAGTGAGGCGACGCGGATGCGGCGCAAGAAGCGGGTACGGCGCAAGGTCTACGGCTCAACCTGAGCCGGCAGCGCGGGCTCACCCGCAAGGGGTAGGCCGTGGTTGTAAAGCCGATAAATCGGCAACAACCACGCTCGCTCAGTCGAGCCAGCGCACCAGATAGAACAGCTTGAACCCTTCGGAGGAACGCGATGGACCGCTGGCAATGGCGGCGTGGCGGCTCTTGGCGGGATCCGCATGCGCACGCGCTTCGTCCTCGCTGGCGTAGACCTCGACCACGCCCTCGGGAAAACGCTTGCGGTGCTTGCCTGAAGGCGAATAGATCACCACCGCCGACGTGCCGACGACTTTCGATTCGACATCGGTGAACAGGCTGGTGGCTTGCGGCATTCGACTGTCTCTAAATGATGCATCGCTGAACGCGATGCATTAGTGCGTCTTCTTCGGGATGCTGCTGATCTTGACGGCGTGGCTGGTGGGCGTTTCGTCGGTGAAGCGCGGACGCTCGTCCAAGGTGCGGCCGGTGAGCTGGGCGAGCTCGGTTTCGCGGCTGGAAATCACCATCAGGCAATCCTTGATGCCGAGGACGGTGGCCTCGGTCAGGGGGCTGGGATTGCCGTCGCGCGGCGCGGTATCGCGCACGATGGAAGTCAGGGTCTTGCGCATCATGCGCATGAGGCGCTGCTCGTCGTGCAGGGCTTTTTCGTCCATGAGGGTACTCCGGAAACCAGCAAAGATTCCGCATTGTCGGCGCCGCTCCGTACTTCGTCAACGCAAGTCCCTTGCGCACGAGGGGATAAAAAGCGTGACAGGGGGCATAAGAATTATGAACCGACAGTCCTTGCCGGCTGTTTTATGCTTGCCAGTTGAGGAGACGTCCCATGCCAGACCCGAATACCCCCGAATCCAGCGAAGTTCGCGAAATCCGCATCAATCCCATTGTGCCGAGCGAATCAGTACTGGTCGCCACCGCACGCAGCATGCGCCCGAAAAAGGCCGAAGAACTGGCACCGCGCGACACCCGCAAGCACGTCGAAACCTGTCCGTTCTGCCGTGGCAACGAGCACAAGACGCCGCCGGTGATCCTGCATTGGCCGCCGGAGGGTGACTGGCAGATCCGCATGGTCGAGAACCTCTACCCGGTGCTGGGCGACGACCGCGAACAGGCCGGTTTCAACTTCGGCCTGCAGCAGACCATCGACGGTTACGGCCGGCACGAGGTCATCATCGATCACCATGAACACGGCATCGCCGTGCACGAGATGGCTGAATCGCACCTGACGGCGCTGTTCGGCGTCTACCAGACGCGCATGCGCCAGTTGTTCGAGTCGGACGAGCGGCTGAAATACGTGCTGGTGTTCAAGAACTTCGGCCCGGCGGCCGGTGCGTCGATCCCGCATACGCACAGTCAGGTGATCGCGATGCCGGTGGTGCCCGAGAACGTCGACGCCGAAGTGAAGAATAGTGCCGCGCACTACGCCAAGCACCACCACTGTATTTTCTGCGCGCTGATCGACGAGGCGCTGACCTTCGAGGCGACCATTTACGACCGCACGTCCGGCGCGGTGCGGCGCAAGATCAACGTCGGCCAGTACGTGGTCGAGCGCGGTGAAAAGTTCATCGCCATCAAGCCGTTCGCCAGCCGCTACGAATGGGAAGTGCACATCCTGCCGCTGGCGCACCAGGCCGATTTTCTCGACGTGCGCGGCGAGGATCTGGCCGATCTGGCGCGGGTGATGAAGCGCACCATGGCAAGACTGGATGCTGTCATCGGCGGCGCGCAGTACAACTTCTTTCTGCACTCGGTCCCGCACGATAGCCAGCAGCAGGCGCATGCGCCGAGCTACCACTGGCATCTGGAAATCTGCCCGCGCACGTCGATTCCCACCGGTTTCGAACTCGGTTCGGGCCTGTTCGTCAACACCATCAATCCGGAACAGGCAGCCGAGCGCCTGCGCACGGTGGACTTGTAGAAGGCGGCGAGCCTTCCGGGCGTCCGCACGGGCGTGATCGGGACTAGAATCAAACTTTCCAATCCGCTCGCGTAGGTGCCGCATGGCTGTCCGCCCCTATACCAGCCTGAATGTCCGCCAGTGAAACCACCCCTGTATTGCCTTGTTATATCCATGACCCCCATGCATCCGCGTGCAGGCAGGAGATATCGCCTTGTTTGAGCGGCATGCCGGCGGCGAGCGCGTCATCCTGGTGGCGCTTGATTTCGGCGATCTGGATTTTGCCGAAAGCGTGGCCGAACTGCGATTGCTGGCGGCCGGCGCCGGGCTAGAAATTCTGGGCGAGGTGCAGGGCAAGCGTAGCCGCCCCGATGCCGCGCTGTTCGTGGGCAGCGGCAAGGCCGACGAGATCGCCGCGCTGGTCGCTGCCACCGAAGCGGACGTCGTCATCTTCAACCACGAACTGTCACCTGCCCAGGAACGTAACCTGGAGCGCCGAGTGCATTGTCGGGTGGTCGATCGCGTCACGTTGATTCTGGATATTTTTGCGCGCCGTGCGCACAGTGCCGAGGGCAAGCTGCAGGTCGAACTGGCCCAGCTTCAGCACCTGTCGACCCGGCTGGTGCGGGGCTGGACCCACCTCGAACGCCAACGCGGCGGGGTGGGCATGCGCGGCCCGGGTGAAAAGCAACTGGAAACCGACCGTCGCCTGATCGGGATGCGGGTCAAGGCGCTGCGCGACCGGCTCGCCAAATTAGGCAAGCAGCGCCGTACCCAGCGGCGTTCGCGCGCGCGCCAGCACGTGTTGTCGGTGGCGCTGGTCGGGTATACCAATGCCGGGAAATCCACGCTGTTCAATGCGCTGACGCGTGCCGGCACCTACGCGGCCGACCAGTTGTTTGCCACGCTGGACACCACCACACGCAAGATATACCTGCCTCAGGTGGGCGAAGTGGTGCTCTCGGATACCGTCGGCTTCATCACCCGTCTGCCGCACGATCTGGTGGCGGCGTTCCGCGCCACGCTGGAGGCCACGGCGGAAGCCGATCTGCTGCTGCATGTGATCGATTCGGCCAGCCCGGGACGCGAGCGCCAGATCGAAGCGGTCGACAAGGTGTTGGCGGAAATAGGGGCGGATGCCGTGCCGCAACTCCGGGTCTATAACAAGCTCGATCTGACGGGCGTTGCGCCGGGGGTGGGGCGGGACGAATATGGTAAACTGCAAAGCGTGTATGTATCCGCGCAATCCGGCGCGGGGCTTGAACTTTTACGTGATGCCCTGTCAGAAATCCTGGTCGCCGAACGCGTCCGAGACGAAGCCAGCGCATCAGACGAAGATACCTCCCAATCCACCGCTTTCTCTGCATAACTTAACGATATGGCCTGGAACGACCCGCAATGGGGCAACAACGGTAATCGCAACAAAAACAGCGGACCGCCCGATCTGGACGAGCTCTGGCGGCGCCTTAACCAGCGTCTCAACGGCATGTTTGGCAACCGGAATACGGAAGGGGGCGGCGGTTTCTCGTCGGGTGGCGCAGGCGGCGGCAATCTGCTCGGCTTGTTGCTCGGTGCGCTGTTTCTGGTTTGGGTGGCGAGCGGTTTCTATATCGTCGACACGGGCCAGCGCGGCGTGGTGCTGCGCTTCGGCAAGTATATCGAGACGACCGAGCCGGGGCCGCGCTGGCATTTGCCGTGGCCGATCGAGTCACGCGAAATCGTCAATATCGATCAGGTGCGCACCGTCGAAATCGGCTATCGCAACAACGTCAAGAGCAAGGTGCTGCGCGAGTCGCTGATGCTGACGGATGACGAGAACATCATCGACCTGCAGTTTGCGGTGCAGTACATCCTGAAGGATCCGGAGGAGTTTTTGTTCGTCAACCGGGCGCCCGAAGATACGGTGTTGCAGGTGGCCGAAACCGCGATGCGCGAAATCGTCGGCAAGAACAAGATGGATTTTGTGCTGTACGAAGGGCGTGCTGAAATCGCCACGCGGGCGAAGGTGCTGATGCAACAGATTCTCGATCGCTACAAAACCGGCATCAGTATCAGCCAGGTCACGCTGCAGAACATCCAGCCGCCCGAGCAAGTGCAGGCTGCGTTCGACGATGCGGTCAAGGCGGGGCAGGATCGCGAGCGCCTGAAGAACGAAGCAGAAGCGTATTCCAATGACGTGGTGCCGCGCGCAAGTGGTCTGGCTTCGCGCCTGAAGGAAGAAGCTGCGGGCTACAAACAGGCGGTGATTGCCAATGCCGAAGGTGAAGCCAGCCGCTTTTCGCAAATTGTGACCGAATATCAGAAAGCCCCGCAGGTGACACGCCAGCGTATGTATCTCGACACCATGCAGACCGTGATGAACAACACCAGCAAAGTGGTGGTTGACCAGAAGGGCGGCAACAGCCTCTTGTATCTGCCGCTCGATAAATTGCAGCAGATTGCCAACCAGCCCAGCAGCGGTGCGTCAGACGCGCTGTTGCAACCTCCGGTTGCCGCGACGCCTACGCCGCCTGCTCCCGTGGATCTGCGCTCGCGCGATGCCTTGCGCAGCCGTGATCGGGAGGATCGGCCATGAACAAATATACTGCCCCCATCCTGATCGGGCTGGTCGTGGTGCTGGTGATCTTGAGCGGCAGCATGTTCACTGTCGATCAGCGCCAGAACGCCCTGGTGTTCCAGCTGGGTGAAGTGGTGTCGGTGAAAAAGAAGCCGGGTCTGTATTTCAAGCTGCCGCTGGTACAGAACGTCCGCTATTTCGATACGCGCATCCTGACGCTGGATGCGGCGGAACCGGAGCGTTTCATCACCTCGGAAAAGAAAAACGTGCTGGTCGATTCGTACATCAAATGGCGCGTGATCGATGCCCGGCAGTTTTACGTCTCGGTCGGCGGCGATGAAACACGCGCGCAGATTCGCTTGAACCAGACAGTGAATGACGGCCTGCGTGCCGAATTCGGCAAGCGCACGATTCACGACGTCGTCTCGGGGCAGCGTGATAAGGTCATGGACCTCATTCGCGCCAAGGCCGACCAGGATGCGCGCTCGATCGGTGTGCAGGTGGTCGACGTGCGCATCAAGCGCGTCGATCTGCCGGAGAGCGTGTCGGAAAACGTCTATCGCCGGATGGAAGCCGAACGCAAGCAGGTGGCCAACGAACTGCGCTCGACCGGCGCGGCGGAAGCGGAAAAGATCAAGGCTGATGCGGATCGGCAGAAGCAGGTGATCGTCGCCGAAGCGTATCGCGATGCCCAGCGCGTCAAGGGTGAGGGCGACGCCAAGGCCTCGGCGGTCTACGCCGCTGCGTATGACAAGAACCCGGAATTCTATGCCTTCTACCGCAGCATGCAGGCCTATCGCGAGAGCTTCAAGAACAAGAGCGACGTGATGGTGCTCGACCCCAGCGCAGACTTCTTCAAATACATGAAGAACCCGCGTGCCGCCGGTGGTAAATGACGGGTTCGGACTGGCTGGCTGCACTGGGCTTGTTGCTGGTGATTGAGGGTATTCTGCCGTTTGCCGCACCTGCCGCATGGCGTGACGGCTTTCGCAGGATGCAGGCGCTCCGCGACGGCCAATTGCGTTTTATCGGCGCTGCCTCGATGTTGGGCGGCGTTTTTTTGTTGATGCTACTGAATTGAAATGACTGCCTGGCTATTGCCCGAAAACGTCGAGGATGTATTGCCGCCGCAGGCCTGGCGCATGGAGGACATGCGTCGCGCGCTGCTCGATCTGTTTCGCGGTCGCGGTTATCAGTTGGTGATTCCGCCGCTGATGGAATACGTCGATTCATTGTTGACGGGTGTGGGGGCCGACCTCGACCTCAAGACCTTCAAGCTGGTCGATCAGCTGACCGGCCGGCTGATGGGCGTGCGTGCCGACATTACGCCGCAGGTGGCGCGTATCGACGCGCACCTGCTCGCTGCCAACGCGGTGAACCGCCTGTGCTATGCGGGCAGCGTGCTGCACACCCAATCCGACGGTTTCCATCGCTCGCGCGAGCCGATCCAGGTCGGTGCGGAACTGTATGGCGAAGCCGGTGCGGAAGCGGATCTCGAAATTCTCACGCTGATGTTGCAGGGCCTCGACGCGTGCGGCGTGAAGACGCTGCAGCTCGACATCGGTCACGTCGGCGTATATCGGGCGCTGGCACAGGAGGCCGGCTTGTCTGGCGCGGTCGAACATCAATTGTTCGGTGCATTGCAGGCCAAGGACAGCAGCGCCGTGACGGTGCTGACTGCAGGCCTGTCCGCCGCCTTGCGCGAGGCCTTTGCCGCACTGCCGCAACTGTATGGCGATCGCAGCGTACTGGCCGAGGCGCGTGCACGACTGCCGCAACTGACGTCGGTGCAGGCGGCGCTGGACACGCTCGAACGGATCGATCAGGGGCTCGGCAAGGTGGATGCAGCCTATGACCTGGCCGAACTGCGCGGCTATGGCTACCACAGCGGCGTCGTGTTTGCCGCCTACACGGGCGGGCGTAGCCATGCGATCGCACAGGGCGGACGCTACGACGAAGTGGGGCGGGTATTCGGTCGGGCACGCCCGGCCACCGGCTTCAGTCTGGATTTACGCGAGCTGGTCGTTGCCGGCTCGGATATGAGCCTGTTTCAGCAGTAATCATGCCCCACGTTGAGACCAGGATCGGATGGATGCAAGGCGCAGTGCGCAGGCAATGGTTATTCCATTGCCAAGCGCTGCAACGCCGCAGATGCCGATCCTGGTCTCAACCCGGAGGGCCGGTTGCCTGCGGGCGCATTGCCGCGTTGCGGGTCGCTCATTTGGAACAACCAAACTTCGCTCCCCGCGCCTTGCACTGCATCCCGCAGGTAACCGGCGTGGGGCATGATTACTGCTGAAACAGGCTCAAATAAAGGGAGATTGCACCATGGCAGCAAAAAACGTCGTCGTCATCGGTACCCAGTGGGGCGATGAAGGCAAAGGCAAGATCGTCGACTGGCTGACCGACCGCGCACAGGGCGTGGTGCGTTTCCAGGGCGGCCACAACGCAGGCCACACGCTGGTGGTGGCGGGCAAGAAAACCGTGTTGCACCTGATCCCGTCCGGCATCCTGCGCGACAACGTCACCTGCTACATCGGCAACGGCGTCGTGCTGTCGCCGACCGCGCTGATCGAGGAAATGGACATGCTGATGGCCGCCGGCGTCGATGTTGCGAGCCGTCTCAAGCTCAGCGAAGCCTGCCCGCTCATCATGCCGCACCATGTCGCGCTCGACCGCGCGCGCGAGATCGCCAAGGGCGCCGGCAAGATCGGCACCACCGGCCGCGGCATCGGCCCGGCCTACGAGGACAAGGTGGCGCGCCGCGCGCTGCGGCTGCAGGACCTGTTCCACCGCGAGCGCTTTGCCGCCAAGCTGGGCGAGGTGCTCGACCACCACAACTTCATGCTGAAGAACTATTACAAGACCGACGTGGTCGACTTCAACCAGTCGCTCGACGAAATGATGGCGCTGGCCGAACGCCTGAAGCCGATGGTGGCAGACGTGCCGCGCAGCCTCTACGAAGCCAACAAGGCAGGCGAGAACCTGCTGTTCGAAGGCGCGCAGGGCACGCTGCTGGACATCGATCACGGCACCTATCCGTTCGTGACCTCGTCCAACTGTACGGCGGGTGGCGCCGCCACCGGCGCCGGTGTCGGCCCGAACACGCTGCATTACGTGCTTGGCATCACCAAGGCCTACACCACGCGCGTGGGCTCGGGGCCGTTCCCGACCGAACTGTTCGACGACGTCGGCCAGTACCTCGGCGAGAAGGGACACGAGTTCGGCGCCACCACCGGCCGGCAACGCCGGTGTGGCTGGTTTGACGCCGCTGCGCTCAAGCGTTCGATCCAGATCAATGGCGTCACCGGCCTGTGCGTGACCAAGCTCGACGTGCTGGACGGCCTGGAAACCGTGCGTGTGTGCGTGGGCTATAAAATCGATGGCGAGACCTGCGACATCCTGCCGGTGGGCGCCGAATCGATCGCCCACGTCGAGCCGATTTACGAAGACCTGCCGGGCTGGAGCGATACGACCGTGGGCGTGCAGGAATTCGACAAGCTGCCGCAGAAGGCGCAGACCTACCTGAAGCGGATGGAGGCCTTGTGCGAAGTGCCGGTGGATGTGGTGTCGACCGGACCGGACCGGGTGGAGACGATCGTGCGTCGTCACCCCTACGAGGCCTGATGGTTAAAATGAAGCCTGAAAAAGTAAAAAGCCGACACAAGGTCGGCTTTTTACTTGCAGCGTTTGGTGCCCAGAAGAGGACTCGAACCTCCACAGTGTTGCCACCGCTAGGACCTGAACCTAGTGCGTCTACCAATTCCGCCATCTGGGCAATGAAGGCGCGGACTTCAAAAAAATCCCGCAGCCGCGCCAGCAAGCACAAGATCCCGGCAATCCGCCTGGCCGACCCGTTCTACGAACGTGAAGTCGAGCGTTACGAATCGCCCTTGCCGAGCCGCGAATACGTCCTGCAGTTGATCACCGAGGCGGGCTGCCCGGTCGATGTCGATGCGTTTGCCGAACAGCTGCACATCACCGAGGCCGAGCGCGACCTGTTCCAGCGCCGTCTCGGCGCGATGCAGCGCGACGGCCAGCTGATGCTCAATCGCAAGCGCCAGCTGTGCCTGCCGGACAAGCTCGATCTGATCAAGGGCCGGGTCGAAGGCCATCCTGACGGCTTCGGCTTCGTGGTGCCGGAAGAGGGCGGTGACGACCTGTATCTGTCGCCCAAGGAAATGCACCGCGTGCTGCATGGCGACAAGGTGCTGGTACGGGTCGCCGGCTTCGACAAGCGCGGGCGGCGTGAGGCCAAGATCGTCGAAGTACTGGAGCACGTCAACCAGTTTGTCGTCGGCCGCTACTACCTCGAAGGCGGCGTCGGCTTCCTGATCGCGGAGAACCGCCGCATCAACCAGGACATTCTGGTTCCCACGGAAAATGCGGGCGCCGCAAAATCCGGCCAGGTCGTCACGGTGGAAATCGTCACCCAGCCCGGCGCGCACAACGAGGCCGTCGGCCGCGTCACCGAGATTCTGGGCAGCTTCACCGGCCCGGGCATGGAAATCGAGATTGCGTTGCGCAAGCATGACCTGCCCTACGTGTTCCCACCCGAGGTCGAGGCGCAGGCATCGAAGCTGCCGAGCAAGGTGCAGAAAAAGGACATGGCCGACCGCGAGGACATCCGCCATCTGCCGCTTGTCACCATCGACGGCGAGACCGCGCGCGACTTCGACGACGCCGTGTATTGCGAGCCGCTGGGCCGCAGCGGCTACCGCCTGATCGTGGCGATCGCCGACGTCAGCCATTACGTCAAACCCAAGGATGCGCTCGACAGCGAAGGCTTCAACCGCGGCAACTCGGTGTACTTCCCGCGCCGCGTCATCCCCATGCTGCCGGAGGCGCTGTCCAACGGCCTGTGCTCGCTCAACCCGGAAGTCGACCGTCTGTCGATGGTGTGCGACATGCGCATCACCACGGCGGGCAGCATCAAGGAATACCGCTTCTACCCGGCGGTGATCTATTCGCACGCGCGCCTGACCTACAACCAGGTGTGGGACTGGCTCTCCGGCACTGCCAAGCCGGAGAAGAAGCACGCCGCGCTGATGCCGCACCTGGAAGCACTGGACAAATTGTTCCGTACCCTGCTGAAGGCGCGCGCCAAGCGCGGCGCGATCGACTTCGGCTCGACCGAGACGCAGATCATTTTTGACGACAACGGCAAGATCAAGGAGATCGTGCCGGTGATCCGCAACGATGCCCACCGCATCATCGAGGAATGCATGCTGGCGGCCAACGTCTGCGCTTCGGATTTCCTGCACGAGAACAAGCAGCCCGCGCTGTTCCGAGTGCACGAAGGCCCGACGCCGGAGAAGCTCGCCGCGTTGCGCGGCTTCCTCGCCGAATTCGGCCTCGACCTCGGCGGCGGCGACAAGCCGCACGCCAAGGATTACGCCGCGCTGCTGGACAAGATCAAGGATCGCCCCGACCACGGTCTGCTGCAGACCGTGATGCTGCGCTCGCTCAGGCAGGCGATCTACAGCCCGGACAACAAGGGCCACTTCGGCCTGGCGTACGAGGCCTACACCCACTTCACCTCGCCGATCCGCCGCTATCCCGATCTGCTGGTGCATCGCGGCATCAAGGCCGTGCTGCTGGGCGAGAAGCTGCCCGCCAAGGGCCTGACGGAAATCGGGGCCCACTGCTCGATGACCGAGCGCCGCGCCGACGACGCCACCCGCGACGTCGACGCCTGGCTGAAGACTTACTTCATGCAGGACCGCATCGGCGACGAATACAACGGCACCGTCAGCGCGGTGACCAGCTTCGGCATGTTCGTCGCGATCGACGAGATCTTCATCGAGGGCCTGGTCCACGTCTCCGAACTCGGCCAGGACTACTTCCACTACGACCAGGCCAAGCACATGATGCTCGGCGAGCGGACGGGCAAGAAATATCGCCTGGGCGACCGCGTACGCATCAAAGTGATGCGCGCCGACATCGAGACCAGCAAGATCGACTTCAGCCTGGTCGAGCAGGAAAACTCTGCCCTCGACATGCAGCGCGCATTCGCGCAATCGGCGTCGGAAAAGAATTCCTCCAAGCCCCGGTCCGCCAAATCCAAGTCGGGTAGCAAGCAGAAATGAGCGAGAAGTCCGCCGACAAGCACGCCGCAGAAAAACTCATCTACGGCTTTCACCCCGTCCTGGCCCGCCTGCGCCAGGACCCCGCGGGCATCTTCGAAATCTACCTCGACCTGACCCGCCGCGACGCGCGCGCACGCGACCTGGTGCACCAGGCGAAGGACCACGGCGTCAAGCTGGCGCAGGTCGAAGCCGACCGGCTGACCCGATTGGTCGGCAAGGCCGCCAAGCACCAGGGCGTCGTCGCCCGCGTCAAGCCGGTTGCGCTGACGCATTCGCTCGACGAGGTGTTGGAAAATATCGAAGGACCGCCGCTGCTGGTCATCCTCGACGGCGTCACCGACCCGCACAACCTCGGCGCGATACTTAGATCAGCAGACGCCTTCGGCGTGCACGCCGTCATCGCGCCGAAGGACAACGCCGTCGGCGTCAACGCCACGGTGGAAAAAGTCGCCTCGGGTGCCGCGGAGACCGTGCCCTACATCATGGTCACCAACCTCGCGCGCACGATCGAGGACCTCAAGGAACACAACATCTGGGTCATCGCCGCGGACATGGACGGCGAGCAGCCGCTGTCCGGCATCGACGCCAGGACCGGCATCGCCTGGGTACTCGGCGCCGAGGGCGCGGGTATCCGCCGCCTGGTCAAGCAGAGCTGCGACCAGGTCGCGCGCATTCCCATCGGCGGCACGGTGGAAAGCCTCAACGTGTCGGTGTCGGCGGCGCTGTGCCTGTACGAGACGGTACGGCAACGAAACGCGTGAAGGCGGAGCCGACCGCGACAAGAATCCGCGGGCAGGGGGCGAAGTTGAAATTCCCGTTCGATCCCGTTTTAATGGCTGCATGGAATCCGTTCTTGTAAGTGCCTGCCTGCTCGGCGAGGCAGTTCGCTATAACGGCGGCGACATGCGCTGCGACCATGACATCCTGCGGCAATGGCAACGCGAAGGGCGTGTCGTGGCCGTCTGTCCGGAAGTTGCAGGCGGCCTGCCAGTTCCGCGGCCGCGCGCTGAAATTGCCGAAGGTGCCGGTGGCTTGAAAGTGCTCGCCGGCATTGCCAAGGCTGTCGATTCCAATGGCCGTGACGTATCGGCCTATCTGATCAGCGGCGCGGAGCAAGCACTTGAACTGGCCCGCGCGCGGCATATCCGGATCGCCGTGTTGAAGGAAGGCAGTCCATCCTGCGGGACAGGTTTCATCTTCGATGGCACGTTCACCGATACCCGGGTAAAAGATCGCGGCGTAACCGCCGCAATCCTGCAGCAAGCCGGCGTACATGTCTTCAGCGAAGCCCAACTGGCCGAAGCCGATGCCTTGCTCAGGAAGATCGAGGCCGACAATGTTGCTTGACGGGGATTGCACATGTTGAAACTCTATGACCGCGAGACGTCCGGGAACGCCTACAAGATCCGTTTGCTGCTGTCTTTTCTGGACATCCCGCATGAACGTATACCGGTATCCATCAAGGATGGCCGGAACCAGGTGGATGACGCCTATCTGACGCTGAATCCGCGCGGGCAGATTCCCACTATTCAGGAGGACGAGTTCAGCCTCTGGGGGTCGACCGCCATTCTGTGTTACCTGGCGTCGCGCTACGACAAGACGGCGTGCTGGCTGCCCCGCGATCCCGCGCAGTTCGGCCAGGTGATGCAGTGGCTCGAACTCGCTCAGAATGAGATACAAACGGGCCTGTTTCGCGCCCGCGCAATCGTTCACCTGGGGCTTGCGGGCGATCTCGAGGCTGCGCATCAGGCTGCCGGGCAGGCGCTTGGCGTGCTGGAGTCTCGTCTCGGCGCAGCGCAGTGGTTGGCCGGCTCCGCCCCGACCATTGCCGACATCGCCTGTTTCCCCTATGTCGCGCTTGCCGGGGAGGGCCGTGTGGATACGTCGCAGTATGTGGGCGTGTGTCGCTGGATTGCCGATTTCAAGGCGCTGGAGCGATTCGTCGGCATGCCCGGGATTTAGGGGCTGGCCGTTTTGTTGCGTCAGGGAGCTGACCAATAGGTTCTGCAAGCCCGCGTTGAATTACTCCAGCGCCTGCAACCGTAACTGGCGTGCCGCCTCTTCATCGCGCGCATCATCAATCTCCCGCATCACGCCTTCCAGATCAACTTCCGGCAACGTGCATTCATACCGGCCGGTGAGCTCGGTCTCGGGATGCAGGTTGCCGTGCTCGTACAGCGCCCAGATTTCCTCGGCGTATTGCGTGGCCAGCAGCGCCGGTGCGAATTGGCCAAAGTATCCCCTCAGGTTGTTCACGTCGCGCGTCAGCATGGCCTGGGCGTGGTTGTTGCCGGCTGCGTCGACCGCCTGCGGCAGGTCGATGATCACCGGCCCGTCGGAGTCGATGAGAATGTTGAACTCGGACAGGTCGCCGTGGACGACGCCGGCGCACAGCATGCGCACCACTTCCCTGATCAGGGTGCGGTGGTGGGCGAGCGCTTCTTCCTCGCTCAATGACACGTCGTTGAGCCGGGGCGCCGCATTGCCTTCGGCATCGGCCACCAGTTCCATCAGCAGCACGCCTTCATGGAAGTTGTACGGCGTGGGCACGCGCACGCCGGCGGCAGCGAGCCGGTACAGCGCATCGACCTCGGCGCTTTGCCACGCGGCTTCCTGCATTTCGCGGCCGTATTTGCTGCCCTTGGCCATGGCGCGCGCCTGGCGGCTGTTCTTGGTCTTGCGGTTCTCGGTGTAGTCGACGGCCTGGCGGAAGCTGCGCTTGTTCGCTTCCTTGTAGACCTTGGCGCAGCGGATGTCGTCGCCGCACACGACGACGAAGACCATGGCTTCCTTGCCACTCATCAGCTGGCGCACGACGCCGTCGATCAGGCCGTCTTCGAGCAGGGGTTCGAGGCGTTTGGGGATTTTCATCGGCTACAGTTCTAGCCGCGCACCTTGCGATACGCTTCCAGCAGGCGCTGGTGAATCGCGCTGCCCTCGAAATTGCTGCCCAGTTTGCTAAGCCCGAAGAAGCGCTCGTCCTGGTTGAACAGTGCGAACGCCTGTTCCAGCGTGTCGCGGCCGTACATCAGGGCCAGCGCGGGTTCGAAGGGGCTGGGGTCGGCGAGCTGGATGAGGTCGGCGATGCAGCGGTAGACCTTGAGGCGCGCGTCGCTGCGCTGGCCGTACTGGGCGATCCAGGTGCAGCCTTCGAGGATGGCGTCGTCGTCGCCGATGGCCAACGCGAGCAGCAGTTTCAGTTCGCCGACGCGCAGGTCGGTCCAGGGTGAATCGGCGTCCGGCGCAAGGCCGATCAGGACCGATACCAGGCGGTCGTCCGCCAGTTCGAGTTCGATCATCAGATCGAACAGCGCGGCGCATTCGGCTTCGACGAGCTCCGGCAGGCGCGCGAGTGCCGGGCGGAGCAGGTTGCCGACACTGTTGTTCTCGAATTCGAGTTCCTCGACCGGGTAGATCTCGGAGACGCCGGGTACCAGGATGCGGCAGGCGTAGACACCCAGATGTTCGAAGTCGGCGATGTAGAGCTCGTGGCCTTCGGCGTGCAGCGCATCGACCGACCAGTGGTAATCCTCTTCGGTGGTGGTGCCGAAATTCCAGTCGGCGAAGTCGTAGTCGGGGGTGTCGCGCAGGAACTGCCAGGAGATCACGCCGCTGGAATCGACGAAGTGGATTTCCAGATTCTGCGGGTCGGCGATTTCGGTCTGGTCGAAGCCGGGCGCGGGGAAGCCCGCCAGTGAATCGAGCGCGCGGCCTTGCAGCAGTTCGGTCAGCGCGCGTTCCAGCGCCACCTCGAAGCGCGGGTGCGCGCCGAAGCTGGCGAAGCAGCCCTGGTCGTGCGGGTGCAGCAGGGTGACGTTCATCACCGGGTAGCGGCCGCCGAGCGAGGCGTCCTTCACCAGGATGCCGAAGCCGGCTTCGCGCAGGCCGCGAATACCCGCGGCGATGCGCGGATAGCGGGCGATCACGTCCTCGGGCACGTCGGGCAGGCACAGGCCTTCCTCGATGATGCGGAACTTGATGTGGCGTTCGAAGATTTCGGACAGTGCCTGGGTGCGCGCTTCCATCAGCGTGTTGCCGGCCGACATGCCGTTGCTGACGTAGAGGTTGCCGATGAGGTTGACCGGGAAATACACGGTCTTGCCATCGGAAAGCCGTTGGTAGGGGATGGCGCAGATGCCGCGCTCGGTGTTGCCGGAGTTGAGGTCGATCAGCTGGTCGGCGCGCACGCGCTCATCGGGGTTGTAAAGGCCATGCAGCGCGGGAGTAAGCAGGTCGGTCGGCCAGGCATCGTCGCCGCCGTCGAGCGCAAACCAGCGTTCGTCGGGGTGGTGGACGTAGCTGCGGTTGGCGATCGTCTCGCCCAGATAGAAATGGGTCCAGAAATAATTGGTCGACAGCCGTTCGAAGTACTCGCCCAGGGCGCTCGCCCGTGCCGCCAGTTCCGAGCCGCCCTTGCCGTTGGTGAACAGCAGCGGGCAGTCGCGGTCGCGGATGTGCACCGACCACACGCCTTCCACAGGATTGAGCCAGGAACGCTCCTCGATGTGGAAACCGATGGCTTCGAGCTTGGATTGCAGGGTGGCGATCGACGCTTCGAGCGAAGCATCCTTGCCGGGAATGAAATGTTCGGTGGCGGACATGGGGCAGCTGTTTTCTTGTGCAGCCGACAGCATAAGCGATGCGTCAAGCACGGCGTAAAATGAATCCGGTCGATTCCTTCGTCGCGGGCCGTAAGGACTGCGATTCCCGTCCTATGTCGAGTCGTGCCGTCCTGTTGCTTGTGTGCTTGTCCGGTCTTGCCTGCGCAGGGCCGGCCGTGGCGGCCGAGACCTTCGGTCTGGAGGGTGACCAGGCCGCCTTGGCGGCGCGGGCCCAGGTCGAATGGGTCGAACAGGCCCAAACTCTGGAAAGGCGTGCCGACTGGTCGGGTTTGCTGGCATGGGGCCAGGATTGGGCGCGGGTCGATGCGAGGAATCCGCTGGCCTGGTTCGTCCAGGGACGCGCACTGGGTGAACTGGGACGCTTCGACGAGGCGATCGCGGCGTATCGGCACAATCTCAGCCTGGCTCCGGGCGACGTGCTGGCCCGCAACAATCTGGGCAATGCCTGGCGTGACAGCGGACACGCGCATGAGGCGATGCGGGCCTATCGCGCCGCGGTGGAGATCGATCCCGACTATCTCCCGGCCTGGCAGAACCTGGGTTTGACGTTTTATCGGGTGAAAGGCCAGGCAGGGGTGACGCAGGCCCTGCAAAAATTGCAGGCGCTCGATCCGAAACTGGCCGATGTCTGGCGCGCGCTCGCGGTCGAGTACTCGGTTACGGGCGACGCGCGTGTCGCCCGCGAGGCAATTCGGGTTTGGCGCGGATTGAGCAAGGCCCGACGGACACGCATGTTCGGGATCCTGCTTGACGAGGGCTGAGCAGGCTGATCGAACGGTGTCGGGGCTACGCCGGGTTTTGCTCGAATTCCGCGACCACCTGGCGCAGCCGGCTGGCTTCCTGCTCGGGGCGCATCAGGCTGCGCCGGGTCGCGGCATGGTCGAGCAGGTCGGCATAGAACGCAGGATCGCGCTCGGCCATCGCCATCAGTCGGGCCAGCTGCCGTTCATCGCCCACCGGAAAATAGCCGGGATAGTCCTGGCCGAGCATGCCGATATTGCCCGGCATGTGCGATGCCAGCACCGGCACCCCGGCCGCCAGCGCCTCGCAGATCACGTTGGCGCCGCCTTCCATCACCGAACTGATGACCATGAGATGCGCACGCGACAGGTGCTTCAGTACGGTCTTGTGCGGCACCTGGCCGAGCCAGTGCCAGCGTGGCAGCTTGGCCTGCGCCATTTCGGCCGTCTGCGCCATGTCCTCGGACAGGGCGCTGCCGAGGTGGGTGACCTGGATCTGCGAATGCTCGGGCAGATAGGTGGTGGCGAGCGCGACGCGGAACGGGTCCTTCTCCTCGCGCAGATGACCGATCACCAGCACCTCGAAGGCCTTGGAGGCAGGCGGGCGGCGGGGTATATCGGGCGACGACTGGTAGATCACACGCGTCTTGGCGGCCAGATGCGGTGCCAGTTCGTCGGGACCGCGATCCTGCAGCACGATGAGCCGGTGCGCGAGTTCGAGCGCCTGCTGGGCGTTGGCATCCTCATGAATATCGCGATACAGATCGGTACCGGTGAGCGCGAGCAGCAGCGGCCGGGTCGGAAAACGCTCGGCAAAGGCGCGTATCGAGGCAAAGCTGCGCCGAGCGTGCAGTGCCAGCATCAGATCCGCCGGGCGGCCGTCCCATTCCACCTGTACCCGCACTGCGTGTCCGGCCTCGCGCAGGAAGCGCGCCCAGCGCGAGGCTGTGTGCCAGTTGCCGTTGCGATGCTCGCGGCCATACGGGGTGATGAGGGCGATGCGCATGGTGTGAGTGTACGCCCGAGAAGACGAATCGCGGATAATCCTGGCATGACCGAAACCGTCATTTCCTCACGTGACAACCCTCTCTTCAAACGGCTGAAAAAGCTTGCCGACTCGGCCCGCGCGCGCCGCGAGGCCCGGATGACCCTGCTCGACGGCGAGCATTTGCTGGCGGCCTATCTCGATGCCGGCGGCCAGCCGCATACGCTGGTGCGCGCGGCCTCGTTGGATGCCGGCCGCTTCGAACGGTTGGCTGGGCAGTGTCCGCACGCCAAGGCCGTCGAGCTGTCGGACGCGCTGTTTGCCGAACTCGCGCCGGTTGCGACACCGACCGGCCTGCTTGCCGAGGCTGCCTGGCTCGCGCCGCCGGCCATCGAGGCCACGCCGCTCGTCATCGTGCTGGAAGACATCCAGGATCCGGGCAATCTCGGATCGATGCTGCGTACCGGCGCGGCGGCAGGGGCGACCTTGGCCGTGCTGTCGAAAGGCTGCCACGATCCATGGTCGCCCAAGGCGCTGCGTGGCGGGCAGGGCGCGCAGTTCGTGCTGCCGCTCGTCAGCGGCGTCGATATCGTGGACTGGCTGGCAGGTTTCGAAGGAGAGAGCCTCGCGCTCGCGCTGGCCGAGGACGGCAACCTGTATGCGCGTGCATTGACCGGCGCGTTGGCCTTGATCGTGGGCAACGAAGGCGCGGGTCTGTCGCAGGCGGTGTGTGCCGCCGCAAGTGCCGCGATACGCATTCCGATGCCGGGCAGGATCGAATCTCTGAATGCGGCGGCGGCCCTGGCCGTGGCCGTGTTCGAGGCGGCCCGGCAGCGGGCCACCTAGGGCCGCATGGGTGTCAGCAGGATAAGGCGCGTGCGCCGGCGCGGCGATCCATCTGGATTCGCAACTGGTTCGCCTGGGCGAACCCCATGACATAGTCATAGGCGGCCGGGTCGGCGGCTTTCAGCCAGCGTGCGACGATCAGGCAGTATTCCCCTTCGATCATGCAGGGCTGGACGCCCGATGAATAGCGCAGGCGGTTGTCAGGATGAAAGCTGGCCAGTGTGGACGACAGGCGTTCGGCCCAGTCCGACGGGCGGAATTTTTTTCCATTTTCCTGTATGCCGGTGATGACCAGATTGTCTTCGGATAGCATCCGCTCTCCCATTCGCGAAGGGTCGCCCCTGCTGATTCGGCCCGGTTTCGCGTTTCTTTAACGGAAACGCGGATTGGGCCGTCCGGGGACGGCTGCCGCAGCCGACAGGCTCAAACCTGGTCGAATTCCCTCAGCCAGTCGCGATCCAGTAGGGCGGCGATTTCATCTGCAGGCACCGGCCGGCTGATGAAATACCCCTGCACGATCTGGCAGCCGAGTTTACGCAGGACGTCGAGCTGTTCCCGGTTCTCCACGCCTTCGGCGACGGTGCCGAGTTTCAGTCCCCGACACAGGGCGAGAATCGAGCTGATGAGCGCTTCGTTGATCGGGGCGTGCGGGATATCCTTGACGAAATAACGGTCGATCTTGAGGATATCGAGCGGGAATCGCTTGAGGTGAGCCAAGGACGAATAGCCAGTTCCGAAGTCGTCGATGGCCACGGCCACGCCCAGCGCCTTCAAGGCCAGGATGAGGGAGACGGCCGCCTCGACATCCTGCATGAAAATGCCTTCGGTCAGTTCGAGATGCAGCGAGTGCGGCGGCAGGCCGGACTGCTCCAGGGCCTCGCGGACATCGGTAACCAGATTGCCGTGCCAGAACTCCTTGCCCGATATGTTGACGGCCACATCCAGGTCGACGAAGCCGGCGGCATGCCAGCTTGCCGTCTGGAAGCAGGCCGACCTCAGCAGCGTGCGGCCGACTTTGACGATACCGCCGCTTTCTTCCAGCAGTTCGAGGAAAACCGCCGGGCTGAGCAGGCCCTTGCCGGGGTGATTCCAGCGGATCAGCGCCTCGACACCCTGAATGCGTCCGGTCTCCAGGTTGAGCTTGGGCTGGTAGTGGAACAGGAATTCATCCCGTTCCAGCGCGTAGTGCAGTTCGGTTTCCAGTTGCAGCCGTTCTTCAGCCATGGTGTTCATGGCGGCGTCATAGAGCTGGAAGCGATTCCGGCCGCCGTTCTTGGCGGTGAATGCCGCCGTGTCGGCATGCTTCAGCAGGCTGGTGCCGTCGCTGCCGTCGTTCGGATAGACACTGACGCCGATGCTGCAACTGGAAAACAGTTCGCGTTCCGCGATTCGATAGGGTTCGCTTACGACGCCGAGGATTTTTTCCACCACTTGTAGAACTTGACTGATCCGGGCGACATCGATGACCACGCCGAATTCGTCGCCGCCCAGCCGGGCGACGACATCCTCGGCACGCGTGGTCGCGCGCAGGCGCTGCGCAACTTCGCAAATGAGCGCGTCGCCGCTGGCGTGGCCGAGGGTGTCGTTGACGCGCTTGAAACGATCCAGGTCGATGAACATCACGCCCACCAGCGTGTTGCGGCGTTGCGCGCGTACCAGGGATTGTTCCAGGCGGTCCATGAACAGCATGCGATTGGGCAAGCCAGTCAAGACGTCATGCGTGGCAAGATGGTGGCGTTCGCGGCTGGCCCGCTTGGTGTAATACATGACCGCAGCAGCGACGAACATGCCCAGCAACAGGGCGATCCCCGACAGGAGATACATCCAGAAGCGCGCCACTTCGTGCGCCTGATGCGCCTTACGGCTGGCTTCCAGTGCAAGCTTCTGGGTTTCGGTGTCGAGCAGTGAGAGTACGCTCAGGACGTTGTTCTGTGCCGGGATGGCACTGCTGAGGACCCGCTCTTCGGCCCTTTGGTCGGAATCGCTGTTCAGCGCATCGACAACCCGATTCTGCATCGGCCGGGCGATGCTGGTCAGGCGTCCCTGCAGGTCGATGAGTTCGTGTTCGCGCGGGCTCAGGGGCATGCCCAACAGCGCCATTCGGGCATCGGCAAACTCCGCTCCGTGCTGGTTGAACTGTACGAACAGTTGATCGCGTTCGAACGGATCGTGGCTCATCGACAACCTGAACATGCTGAGGGTGCGCTCGCGTGCGGCGGCCATCATCGTCTTGGTGAGGCTGAGCTTGCGCATATGGACATCGATGACCGTGTCGAGATTGCTGGCGGTCAACCGGAGCTGCTGCAGGCCGATGGTGGTGACGAACAAAATCAGGAACAGCTGGACAATGAACCCTGCCAGCAGCACGCGTCGCCAGGTCGCGGGAAGCACGGAATGTCTTGCCGCCGGCACAGGCGTGTTGTCCAGATCAAGGGCGCGGGTATTCACGCTGCGCACTTTCCGTGAGCGAAACGAAACCGGTCATATGTCCCGTGCGAACTCGAGTCAGGCCGGACCGGGCGTTTGCGTGGCAGGCGAAGGCTGGCATTCGGGAGAAACAAGGATGTGGCTGGTGTCAGCCTTCCTTTTGATGGTGCGGACAAGTGCGCCGAACCTGTCGTCAGCGCTGCCGTGAAGATCGGAATGGACAGACTGGTGCCATTTCAGTGTGTGAGCAGGTACGTGGATAGGGGCAAGACATCGGGAAACTCCTGATCATTGGATAATTTGGCGGGGCTTGAACGGCGTATAAACGGGCGCCAGGTCGTTTGTTCAATCGGGTGAAGCGCGCAAAACTTGAGGGCTGGCCCTCGGCCAGGGCAGCGAGATGCTCAGGATAGCCGCAAGCGCGCGGCGATCTCCTCCACCGACATGCGGGTGGTATCGACAATGGGAAGCATACGGCGTTTGAAGAGCGCCTCGGCAGCGGCAAGCTCCGTGCGGCATTGCGCCAGGCTGGCGTAGCGGCTGTCCGGGTAACGCGCCTGGCGGATGGCGGCAAGGCGCTCGGGCGACAGGGTGAGGCCGCGCAGCCTGGGTAGATGGGCTTTCAGGCAGGCAGGCAGGTCGTCCTGTTCGAGGTCGTCCGGCGTAAGCGGATAGTTGGCCGCGCGCAGGCCATATTGCAGGGCCAGATAAAGCGCGGTGGGGGTTTTGCCGACACGCGAGACGCCGACCAGGATCAGGTCGGCCTGGTCGAGGCGTTCGGGATTGAGGCCGTCGTCCAGATTGAGTGCAAAGTTGACGGCATCCATACGCGCTTCATAGTCGGATGCCATACCGTGGGTGTGGCCGCCGCTGGGGGTGGCAGTCTGGCCGAGCGCCGATTCGACAGCAGGAGCAATCAGGTCGAATACGTCGAACAGGCTGAGCCCGGCCTGACGAAACGGCAGGCGGAGCGTAGGATCGGTCAGAGTGGAGAAGGTCAGCGCACGAGGGGTCATGGCGATGCGTGCAGCGGTGGCCTGGGCTTTCTCCGCGCTGTCGACGAAGGGTAGCGTAATCAGGCTAAACTCGAGATGAGGAAACTGCGCCAATACGCTTTTGGCGACGGACTCGACCGTCACCCCGGTGTGGTCGGACACGCAGAATATGCTGTAACCGTTCATGGAGTTCACCTATGTCTACAGACTATATTGTGCCGCTGGATGCCCTGTCGATGGCGGATGTGCCGCTGGTGGGCGGCAAGAATGCGTCGCTCGGCGAAATGATCCGCCATCTGTCCGGCGCGGGGGTCAAGGTACCGGGTGGCTTCGCCACCACTTCCCAGGCGTTCTGGGATTTTCTCGACCATAACGGCCTGCGCGCACGCATCGACGCGCGGCTGGCGCCGCTCGACGTCGCGGACGTGACGGCCTTGGCTCAGGCGGGGGCGGAGATCCGCGCATGGATAGAAGCTGCCAGCCTGCCGCCTGCGTTGGAAACCGGGTTGCGCACTGCGTACGCGGGGCTTGGCGACACGGTATCGGTGGCGGTGCGCTCGTCGGCCACGGCCGAGGACCTGCCCGACGCCTCGTTCGCCGGCCAGCAGGAAACTTATCTGCACGTGCGCGGCGCGGACGACGTGCTCACGTACGTGAAGAAGGTGTTTGCCTCGCTCTACAACGACCGCGCGATCGCCTATCGCGTGCACCACGGCTTCGCCCACGCCGGCGTGGCGCTGTCTGCCGGCATCCAGCGTATGGTGCGCTCCGACATCGCCTGCTCCGGCGTGCTGTTCACGCTGGATACGGAGTCCGGATTTCGCGACGTGGTGTTCATCACCGCAGCCTATGGTCTGGGCGAGACGGTGGTGCAGGGATCGGTGAATCCGGACGAGTACTATGTGCACAAGCCGATGCTGGCGCAGGGCTTCCCCGCGGTGGTGCGGCGCGAGCTGGGTGAAAAAGCCACCCGCATGGTGTGGCGCGACGGCACGACCGTGATCGAGGACACGCCGCCCGAACTGCGGCGACAGTTCGCCCTGAACGACGCCGAGGTGCTGGAACTGGCCCGCCAGGCGATGCAGATCGAGCGGCACTACGGACGGCCGATGGACGTGGAATGGGCGAAGGACGGCGAGACCGGCGAACTATTCATCGTGCAGGCGCGTCCGGAAACCGTGAAGGCGCGCACTGCCGGCAGCACCGAGCGCTATGTGTTGAAGGGCACCGGCGAGGTGCGCATCAGCGGCCGCGCCATCGGCCAGAAGATCGGTGCCGGCATTGTCCGGGTGATCGCCAGTCCGGCTGAAATGAACCATGTGCAGCCGGGCGACATCCTGGTCACCGACATGACCGACCCCGACTGGGAGCCGGTGATGAAGCGTGCCGCAGCCATCGTCACCAACCGTGGCGGGCGTACCTGCCACGCCGCCATCGTCGCGCGCGAACTGGGCATCCCCGCTGTGGTCGGTGCCGGCAACGCGACCACGGTGCTGAAGGATGGCGAACTGGTGACCGTGTCGTGCGCCGAAGGCGACACCGGCAAAGTCTACGCGGGCAGACTGGCGTTCGAGGTGGAGACGCTGGCCAGCGAAACGCTGCCCGAACCGCCGGTCAAGCTGATGATGAACGTCGGCAATCCCGAGCGTGCGTTCGAGTTTGCGCAAATCCCCAATCACGGTGTCGGGCTCGCGCGGCTGGAATTCATCATCGCCCGCATGATCGGTGTGCATCCGCTGGCGCTGCTCGACTATGCCGGCCAGACGCCGGCGTTGCGCGACGAGATCGACCAGCGTACCGCGGGCTATGTCGACCCGGTGTCGTTCTATGTCGACAAACTCGCCGAAGGCATCGCCACCCTGGCGGCCGCCTTCTGGCCGCAGCCGGTGATCGTGCGGTTGTCCGATTTCAAGTCCAACGAATACGCCAATCTGGTGGGCGGCGAGCGCTACGAACCGAAGGAGGAAAACCCCATGCTGGGGTTGCGCGGCGCGGCGCGCTACGTGTCGACGATGTTCCGTCCGGCGTTCGAGCTGGAATGCCGGGCGTTGAAGAAGGTGCGCGAGACGCTGGGTTTTTCCAATGTCGAGGTGATGATCCCCTTCGTACGCACGGTGGAGGAATGCGCGGCGGTGGCCGGGCTGTTGGCCGATAACGGCCTCAAGCGCGGCGATCATGGCCTGCGGCTGATCATGATGTGCGAGATCCCCTCCAACGTGCTGCTGGCCGAGGACTTCCTGCACTATGTCGACGGTTTCTCCATCGGCAGCAACGATCTTACCCAGCTCACCCTCGGTATCGACCGCGATTCCGGCCTGGTGGCTGGCGGTTTCGACGAGCGCAATCCGGCGGTGAAGAAATTGCTGGCCGAAGCCATCGCGGTCTGTAGGCGGCAGGGCAAATACGTCGGCATCTGCGGCCAGGGGCCGAGTGACCATCCCGATCTGGCCGACTGGCTGGTCGACCAGGGAATCGGCTCGATTTCGCTCAACCCGGACACGGTGGTAGCGACCTGGCGTCGGCTGGCAAGTCATTGATTTCGCCGCGTCATTGAGCCGTCACCGGCGATGGAGTAGAATCCGCCATCACCCGCCCCCGCTCATAACATGACGAAGTATGTGTTTGTCACTGGTGGGGTGGTTTCTTCCCTAGGGAAAGGGATCGCCTCCGCTTCACTCGCTGCGCTGCTCGAATCGCGCGGCATCCGTGTCACCCTCTTAAAGCTCGATCCGTACATCAACGTCGATCCCGGCACCATGAGTCCGTTTCAGCACGGCGAGGTGTTCGTGACCGACGACGGCGCGGAGACCGACCTCGACCTGGGGCATTACGAACGCTTTTCCAGCGCGCGCATGAGCAAGCGCAACAATTTCACCACCGGCCAGATATACAAATCGGTGATCGACAAGGAACGGCGCGGCGATTATCTCGGCGGCACGGTGCAGGTCATCCCGCACATCACCGACGAGATCAAACTGTCGATCCGTGAAGGCGCCAGGGGCGCGGACGTAGCGATGGTGGAAATCGGCGGCACGGTGGGCGACATCGAATCACTGCCCTTCCTGGAAGCGATCCGTCAGATGGGCTTCGAGGACGGTCCGGAAAACACCTGCTTCATCCACCTGACCCTGCTGCCCTATATCCCCACTGCGGGCGAACTGAAGACCAAGCCAACCCAGCACAGCGTCAAGGAACTGCGCGAGATCGGTATCCAGCCCGACATCCTGCTGTGCCGCGCCGATCGTGAAATTCCGGTCGACGAACGCCGGAAAATTGCGCTCTTCACCAATGTGCGGCCCGAAGCGGTCATTCAGGTGCTGGATGCCGACTCGATCTACAAGATTCCGGCGATGCTGCACGATCAGATGCTCGACGAGATCGTCTGCCACAAGCTCAACATCCTCGCGCGTGCGGCGGATCTTTCCGTATGGAAGAACCTGGTTCACGCGCTGGAGCATCCCCAGCACACCGTCAACATCGCCTTCGTCGGCAAGTACGTCGACCTCACCGAGTCCTACAAGTCGCTGTCGGAAGCGATGATCCACGCCGGCATGCACACCCGCAGCAAGGTAAAGATCCATTACATCGATTCCGAGCAGATCGAGACCGGCGGTGTCGACTGCCTGAAGGCCATGGACGCGATCCTGGTGCCGGGCGGTTTCGGCAAACGTGGCGTCGAAGGCAAGATCGCCGCCATCCGCTACGCGCGCGAGAACAAGGTGCCGTACCTGGGCATTTGCCTCGGCATGCAGCTCGCGGTGGTCGAGTTTGCGCGCGACGTCGCCGGCATGGACGACGCGCAGTCGACCGAGTTCGACCCGGCGACCACGCATCCGGTGATCGGCCTCATCACCGAATGGCTGGATCGCGGCGGCCAGGTCGAGAAGCGCAGCGAACAATCCGATCTGGGCGGCACCATGCGCCTGGGCGGCCAGCCGTGCGAGCTCAAGGACGGCACGCTGGCACGCGAGATCTACGGTGCCGCCAGCATCGTCGAGCGCCACCGCCATCGTTACGAAGTCAACAACACGTTGCTGGCCGATCTCGAAGCCAAGGGCCTCGTCGTCGCCGGGCGCGCGCCAGGTACCGACCTGTGCGAAATGGTCGAGTTGCCCGCCTCGGTGCATCCCTGGTTCGTCGGCTGCCAGTTCCACCCCGAGTTCACCAGCAATCCGCGCAATGGCCATCCGCTGTTCATCGCATTCGTCAAGGCTGC
The DNA here is from genome assembly GCF_001725555.1 of Thiobacillus sp. SCN 63-57. Taxonomy (NCBI): domain Bacteria; kingdom Pseudomonadati; phylum Pseudomonadota; class Betaproteobacteria; order Nitrosomonadales; family Thiobacillaceae; genus Thiobacillus; species Thiobacillus sp. SCN 63-57. The sequence continues at coordinate 49,858 of NZ_MEGP01000016.1, forward strand.
GCTGGTGCATCAGCAGGAGCATGCCAAATGAAGCTGTGTCATTTCGAAGCGGGCCTTGACCAGCCCCTGTTCCTGATTTCCGGTCCCTGCGTGATCGAATCCGAACAGCTGGCGATGGACACGGCCGGCATGCTCAAGGAGTTGTGCGCGTCACTGGATATCCCCTTCATCTACAAATCGTCCTTCGACAAGGCCAACCGTTCGTCGACCCAGTCCTTCCGCGGACTTGGTCTGGAGGAAGGCCTGCGCATCCTGTCGGAAGTGAAGGCGAAGATCGGCGTGCCGGTACTGACCGACGTGCACGAAGATACGCCGCTGAACGAAGTGGCGGCAGTGGTTGACGTGCTGCAGACGCCGGCCTTCCTGTGCCGCCAGACCAACTTCATCCAGAATGTCGCGCGCGCCGGGCGGCCGGTCAATATCAAGAAGGGCCAGTTCCTGGCGCCGTGGGACATGCAGAACGTGGTCGACAAGGCGCGTGCCGTGGGCAACGAGCAGATCATGGTGTGCGAACGCGGCGTGAGCTTCGGCTACAACACACTGGTGTCCGACATGCGCGGTCTGGCGATCATGCGTGGCACCGGCTGCCCGGTTGTATTCGACGCTACCCACTCGGTGCAGCAGCCGGGCGGGCAGGGCGCGACCAGCGGCGGCCAGCGCGAGTTCGTGCCGGTGCTGGCGCGTGCCGCGGTGGCCAGCGGCGTGGCGGGCGTGTTCGCGGAGACGCACCCGAATCCGGACGTCGCTTTGTCTGACGGCCCCAACGCGTGGCCGCTCGGCATGATGAAGGAATTGCTGGAAACGCTGAAGGAAATCGACGCGCTGGTGAAACAGCGCGGGTTTATTGAACACAAGTTGATGAAAAACTGATCCGCGAAGCGGACACATGAAACCAAGGAAAAGAAATTGAGCGCCATTATTGATGTCATCGCCCGGGAAATCCTCGATTCCCGCGGCAATCCCACTGTCGAAGTCGACGTGCTGCTGGAGTCCGGCGTGCTGGGCCGTGCCGCCGTGCCGTCCGGCGCGTCCACCGGCTCGCGCGAGGCGATCGAGCTGCGCGACGGTGACAAGTCGCGCTACCTGGGCAAGGGCGTGCTGAAGGCTGTCGAGCACGTCAACACCGAAATCTGCGAAGCCATCATCGGGCTGGATGTCGAAGACCAGGCCTTCATCGACCAGACCATGATCGATCTCGATGGCACCGAGAACAAGTCACGCCTCGGTGCCAACGCGCTGCTGGCGGTGTCGATGGCGTGCGCCCGCGCCGCCGCCGAACAGGCCGGGCTGCCGCTCTACCGTTACCTCGGCGGCGCCGCGCCGATGGCACTGCCGGTGCCGATGATGAACATCATCAACGGCGGCGCGCACGCCAACAACAACATCGACATGCAGGAATTCATGATCATTCCGGTGGGCGCGCCGAGTTTCCGCGAAGCCCTGCGCTACGGCGCCGAAGTGTTCCATGCCCTGAAGAAGCTGCTCGACGGCCTCGGCATGGCGACCACCGTCGGCGACGAAGGCGGCTTCGCGCCCAACCTGGAATCGCACGAGGCGGCGCTCAAGCTGATCGTGCAGGCGATCGAGAAAGCCGGCCTGCAACCGGGCATCGACGTCGCCATCGGCGTCGACTGCGCCGCCTCCGAGTTCTACAAGGACGGCCACTATCACCTCGAATCCGAAGGACTGAAGCTGAACTCGGCCGAGTTCACCGATTACCTGGCAGCATGGTGCGACAAGTACCCGGTCATCAGCATCGAGGACGGCATGGCCGAGGGCGACTGGGATGGCTGGAAGATTCTCACCGACAAGCTCGGCCGCCGCGTGCAACTGGTGGGAGATGACCTGTTCGTGACCAATACGAAGATCCTGAAAGAGGGGATCGAGAAGGGCATCACCAATTCCATTCTGATCAAGGTCAACCAGATTGGCACCCTGTCGGAAACCTTCCAGGCGATCGAGATGGCCAAGCAGGCGGGCTACACGTCCGTGATTTCTCACCGCTCGGGCGAAACCGAAGACACCACGATTGCCGATCTGGCGGTCGCGACCAACGCGCGCCAGATCAAGACCGGCTCGCTGTCGCGTTCCGACCGCATGGCGAAGTACAACCAGCTGCTGCGCATCGAGGAAGAACTCGGCGACACGGCGAGCTATCCTGGACGCGATGCGTTCCGCCAGCGCGGCTGACCCCAACGCGACCCGGTTCATCGCGCGCATCCGCAGCCAGGGACTGACCTGGGTGCTGGCCATCGCGGTTGTCCTGTTGCAATATCCACTCTGGCTGGGTGAGGGCGGTTGGCTAAGGGTGCGGGAGGGCGCGCAGAAAATCGACATCCAGCTGGCATTGAATCAGCGTCTGGAAGTTCGCAACGCAAGCCTGCTGGCTGAGATCAACGATCTCAAGCAGGGGCGCGATGCGATCGAGGAACGCGCGCGCAATGATCTGGGCATGGTGGCGCCGGATGAATGGTTCGTCCGGATCGTGCCTGCCCAATCCGTTCAGTCGGGAAAAACGAATGAGTGATTTGCAAATCGGCTTGTTGATCGTCGGTGGAGCCGTCGTGGCGGCAGTCCTGATATTCAACTGGATCCAGGAACGCCGCTTCCGCAAGCAGGCGGATGCGGCCTTTCAAATGCCGGTGGCCGATGCGTTGATGCAGGATGATGCTAGGCCGCGCGCAATGCATGAACGGGTCGAGCCGGCGCTGCGGGAGCCGGTTCTTGGAGACGACGAGAACGAGACCGGCGAACCTCATGTGCGCTTCGATGCGGACGCGTCGCTGGCTGGTGACGATGCGGGCGTGCCGGTAGATGCTGTTCCTACCTCGAATCCTGCTGCTGCAACGCCCAGTGAACGGCGCCCCGCCAGTCCGCCATCGGTTGCGGCGCCAGCACCCTACGACGAACTGATCGAATACCGTGCCCGCATCGGCTGCGATGGCGTCATGGCTAATGTGTTCGCCGATGCTTTCAATCAGACCCGGACGCTGGGCAAAGCGATACGCTGGTTCGGCCTGCCGGTGGGGGCGGCGGCATGGGAAGACGTCCAGCCGTGGCGTGACGCGCGGTATCAGCAGGTGACGGTTACCATGCAATTGGCCGATCGTAACGGAGCGGTGCAGGAAGAGCAGCTTGCCGCCCTGTGCGACGTGCTGCAGGCGATGGCGCAGGCGCATGGTCTGCGCCTCGCCTGCGACGATATGGTCGATGCACTCGAACGCGCCCAGGCCATCGATCGTTTCTGCGTCGACGTCGATGTCCTCATCGGCCTCAATGTGGTCGCGCGCGGCGAGGGGGCGGTGAATCTGACCCGTATCGTGCGCGAAGCGGAAAGCTGCGGCATGGTGCTGGGTGGCGATGGCGTATTCCAACTGCTCGACAGCCGCGGCGAGCCGCTTTATGCCTTGTGCAACCACGATGCCGAGCCGTTCGCGGTCGAGGCGATGGAGGGCCAGAGCTCGCAGGGCGTCACCCTGCAGTTCGACGTGCCGCGCGTGCCGGATGGCCTGAAAGTATTCGACGGCATGGTGGCGTTTGGCCGCAAGCTCGCCAACGAAACCGGCGGCATCCTGGTGGACGACAATCTGCGTCCGTTGACCGACACCGGCATCGAGAAAATTCGCAACCAGCTCATGCACATTTACGAGCGCATGGAAGCGCGTGGCGTGCCATCCGGGTCCCGGCGGTCGCTGCGTCTGTTTTCCTGATGGCGTCGACCGATGTGCTGGCGCGCGCGACAGCGCTGCGCCGGGAGATCGAGCGTCATAATTATGCCTACTACGTCCTTGATCAGCCGACCGTTCCCGATGCGGAATATGACCGGCTGTTCCGTGAGTTGCAGGCGCTCGAAGATGAGCATCCCGAACTCGTCACACCCGATTCGCCCACCCGGCGTGTCGGTGGCAAGCCGCTCGATGCCTTTCCCAAAGTACGCCATGCAGTACCGATGCTGTCGATCCGTACCGAGACCGATACCGAAGCGAGCGGCGCGCAGGCATTCGACGCGCGGGTGCGCAAGGAACTGGGACTGGGCGAGCACGATCCGCCGGTCGAATATGCGGCCGAACTGAAATTCGACGGCCTGGCGATCAACCTGCGCTATGAGCATGGCGTGCTGGTGCAGGCCGCCACCCGTGGCGATGGCGAAACGGGTGAAGACGTCACGCAGAACATCCGTACCGTTCATGCCGTCCCGTTGCGCCTGCGAATGGAATCGCCTCCAGCCGTATTGGAAGTGCGCGGCGAGGCGTTCATGCGGCGCGACGACTTTGAGCGTTACAACGCGAAGCAGCGCGAGGCCGGCAAGGACACCTTGGTCAACCCGCGCAACGGCGCAGCCGGCAGCATCCGGCAGCTCGACCCCAAGCTGGCCGCGCAGCGTCCGCTGTCGTTCTTTGCCTATGGACTGGGCGAGGTGCAGGGTTGGACGCTACCGCCCACCCACAGCGCTACTCTCGATGCCCTGCTGAATATGGGGATTCCAGTCTGCGCCGAACGTGTCACCGGACGAGGGGCGGCGGCATTGGTCGCCTTTCACGACGACATCGCGGCACGCCGCGATCAGTTGCCGTTCGATATCGACGGCGTGGTCTACAAGGTCAACCGCTTCGATTTGCAGCGCATACTCGGTTTCGTCACGCGCGAGCCGCGCTGGGCGGTGGCGCACAAATACCCGGCCCAGGAGCAGCTCACCACCGTGCTCGGCATCGACGTCCAGGTTGGCCGAACGGGTGCGCTGACGCCAGTGGCCCGCCTTGCGCCGGTATTCGTGGGCGGGGTGACGGTGACCAACGCCACCCTGCATAACCAGGACGAGATCGATCGTAAGGACGTGCGCGTGGGGGATACGGTCATTGTGCGGCGCGCCGGCGACGTCATTCCCGAAGTTGTGGCGGTGGTGGTCGAGCGGCGGCCTCAGCCGGAACCGCCGCGTTTCAACATCCTGCGCAGTTATCCCGTCTGCCCGGTGTGCGGTTCGCACGTCGTGCGGATCGAGGACGAGGCGGCGGCGCGTTGCACAGGCGGGCTTTATTGCCCGGCGCAGCGCAAGCAGGCCCTGCTGCATTTCGCCGGACGCCGTGCGATGGACATCGAAGGCCTGGGCGACAAGCTGGTCGATCAACTGGTGGAACGCGGTCTGGTCCACAGCCCGGCCGACGTGTATGGTCTGAGCCTCGACACGCTTGCCGGCCTGGAGCGCATGGCGGAGAAATCGGCAACCAATCTGGTCGCGGCGATCGAGACCAGCAAGGCCACTACGCTGGCGCGGTTCATTTTCGCGCTGGGTATCCGTAACGTCGGGGAGGCGACCGCCAAGGATCTCGCACAATATTTCGGTTCATTGGACAAGCTGATTGCCGCAAGCGAAACCGACCTGCTGGCCGTGCGCGACGTCGGGCCCATCGTGGCACAGTCCATCGTCCAGTTTTTTGCCGAGCCGCACAACCTCGAGGTGGTTAGCAGGTTGCGCGATGCAGGCGTGCGCTGGCCCGAAACATTCGGCATGCAACAATCGGCTGGTATCCTTGCAGGCAAGACGCTGGTGCTGACAGGGTCGTTGCCGACGCTGACGCGCGATGCGGCGAAGGAGAAAATCGAGGCCGCAGGCGGCAAGGTGGCCGGCTCGGTGTCGAAGAAGACCGACTATGTGGTGGCAGGCGAGGAAGCCGGCAGCAAGCTGGCGAAGGCACAGGAGCTCGGCGTGGCCATTCTCGACGAGGCCGGGTTGCTGAGCTTGCTGGCATCAGACAATAACAACACGCAGCAGCCGTTGGATTTTTGAACCAAGGGACTTTCAAGGAAGAGATATGCAACAAGTCAAAAAAGCCGTATTTCCAGTTGCCGGCCTAGGCACGCGTTTTCTGCCGGCCACCAAGGCCAGCCCCAAGGAAATGCTCCCCATCGTCGACAAGCCGCTGATCCAGTATGCGGTCGAGGAAGCGATGGATGCCGGTATCACCGACATCATCTTCATCAGCAGCCGCACCAAACGCACGGTCGAAGACCACTTCGACAAGGCCTACGAACTGGAAACCGAACTGGCCGCGCGCGGCAAGAATCGTGATCTGGAACTGGTGCAGTCGATCCGCCCGGCCGGCGTCAATTTCATCTACATCCGTCAGGCTGAAGCGTTGGGGCTCGGCCATGCCGTACTGTGCGCGCAGCCGGTGATCGGCAATGAACCCTTCGCCGTCATTCTCGCCGACGACCTGATCGACGGTAGGCCGGCAGTGATGAAGCAGATGGTCGATCAGTACGGTTATTACCAGTGCTCGGTGCTCGGCGTACAGCAGGTCGCGCCCGAGGAAACCGCGTCCTACGGGATTGTCGACGCCAGCCCCATGGCCGAACGCGTGTCGCGGGTGAACGCCATCGTCGAGAAACCCAAGCCGCAAGACGCGCCATCCAACCTCGGCGTGGTCGGCCGCTACATCCTCACGCCGCGCATCTTCCACCACATCCAGCATCTCACGCCGGGTGCCGGCGGCGAACTGCAGCTCACCGATGCCATTGCCGCCTTGCTGAAGGAACAGCAGGTATTGGCCTATGCCTTCGACGGTGTCCGCTACGACTGCGGCAGCAAGCTGGGCTATCTGCAGGCCACGGTGGAATACGCGTTGAAGCACAGCGAAGTCAGCGAGGACTTCGGCGCCTACCTCAAGTCGCGCATCTGCTGATATCCGGGTTCAGCCGTCCGGATCGCACTACAGTCCCAAATCACTCAAGCCGGGATGGTCATCCGGGCGGCGGCCGAGTGGCCAGAAAAACTGGCGGTCGGATTCCTTGATGGGCAGGTCGTTGATGCTGGCGAAGCGGCGCATCATGTAGCCGTGCTCGTTGAATTCCCAGTTCTCGTTGCCATACGAGCGGTACCATTGTCCGGAATCGTCATGCCATTCGTAGGCGAAGCGCACGGCGATGCGGTTGCCGGTACAGGCCCACAATTCCTTGATCAGCCGGTAATCCAGTTCGCGGGCCCATTTGCGTTCGAGAAACCGGCGGACCTCCTCGCGTCCGACCGGGAACTCGGCACGATTCCGCCAGCGGGTATCTTCGGTGTAGACCAGCGCAACGCGTTCGGGGTCGCGTGAATTCCAGGCATCTTCGGCCATGCGTACCTTCCTGGCGGCGGTTTCCTCGGTAAAGGGGGGCAGTGGCGGTTTGCTTTCCATGTCGGCTCCTTGGCATGATGTAGACAGATCTGTCTACGTTCGGTGCAGTCTAGGTCATGTAGACGGATCTGTCTACAATGAGCGCATGAACACCCAGGCCGATCGGAACGACGCGCTGCCCAGTGCGCGCGAGCGCATCCTGTACACCGCGCACGAACTTTTCTACCGGGATGGCGTGCGCGCCACCGGCATCGATCGCGTCATTGCCGAATCCGGCGTGACCAAGGTCACGTTCTACCGGCACTTTCCAAGCAAGAACGATCTGATTCACGCCTATTTGGCGTATCGGCATACGCGCTGGATGGCCTGGTTCACCGATGCGCTGGCACGTCACGGCGGCGGGGCTGGCGCGATCGTGCCAGCTGTCGAGGAATGGTTTCGCGACGCGCGTTACCGCGGCTGCGCCTTCATCAACAGCGTCGGGGAACTGGGCGGCACGCTGCCGGACGTCATCGAGATTGCGTACAGCCACAAACAGGACATGGCCGCAGCGATTGCCGCCGTGCTGCCCAAGTCAAGGCAGCGCGCACAGATCGCACAGGCCGTGGCGCTGGCGATCGATGGTGCGATCGTGCGGGCGCAATTCGATCCCTCGCCTGATGCAGCACTGGCCGCGCTGCGCAGGATCATCAACGCGCTGTTGAAGGCGTAGCGGTCTCCATATCGCAGCCGTGCAGCCATACGGCGGCTTCGAGCGCGTCGCCTGCCGCCAAGCCTTGACCCAGCAGCGCCGCCACCATGCCGGTGAGCCGATCGCCCGAACCGGCCTGGGCGAGCCAGGGACCGCCCGTGGTGTTGATGGCATAGCGGCCGTCGGGATGGGCGATCACGGTGCCTGCCCCTTTCAGTGCAATTTCTGCGTGATAGGTTCGGCTCAGCGTGCGGGCCGCCTCGATACGATTCGCCTGTACTTCCATCCCGCTCACGCCGAGCAGGCGAGCGGCTTCTCCGGGATGTGGGGTGAGCAGCGTGGGATGGGTGCGACGGGCCGCTTGTTTGGCCAGTTCGGGATCGTCGGCCAACAGGTTCAGGGCATCGGCATCCAGTACCAGCGGACAAGGGGCCGGAAGTGCGGCTTCCAACAGGATATGCGCGCGCGCGCCCCGGCCCAGTCCGGGGCCGATCGCCAGGACATTCAATTGCACGGCCGCCGCCAGATGCTCCGGACTGGCAAACATCAGTCGCGGCTCGCCGTAATCGACCGCAATGCGGTCATCCAGCACACCCAGGGTCACGCTGCCGGCACCTTGGCACAGCGCCGCGCGGCCGGCGATCAGACAGGCGCCCACCATGCCGCTGCTACCGCCGACGATGCCGACATGACCGAACTGGCCCTTGTGACTGTTTCTGGCGCGCGCGGGCAGATGGTGGCGTTCATCCAGTTGTGCCAGGGCGATCCCGGGCGTTCCCGGCATCGTGGCCGGATCGACGCCCAGCATGTCGAGATGCAATGTGCCCGCATAGTCCGGTCCCTCGGCGGTAAGAAGACCGGGTTTGAGTCCGAGAAATGTCAGGGTGTGGTCTGCCCGCAGGGCGCAACCGCGGATCCGGCCGCTGTCGCTATCGAGCCCGCTCGGCACATCCAGTGCCAGCTTGGGGCAGGCCAGCGCATTGGCCTGCGCAATCCAGCGCGCGTCCTCGCCGGCTACGTCGCGCGTCAGGCCGATGCCGAAGAGGCCGTCGATCAGGAGGCTGTAACGTTGCGACGACGGGAAGTGAGGCAGCACGGTCCCACCCTGTTGCAGCCAGGCATCCCGGGCACGCGCGGCATCCTGAGGCAGTCGGGTCGGGTCGGCACGGCTCGCGACGACGACGCGAAATCCTTGTGCCGCGAGGTGACGTGCTGCGACCAGGGCATCTCCCCCGTTGTTGCCGGGCCCTGCCAGGATCAGGACGGGCTCGCCCGAATCGTCGGCCACTGTGCCAGCCCATTCGGCTGCCGTCGCCCCCGCTTTCTCCATCAGCGGGTCGTGGGGGTGTGCGGTTGCCCATATTCGCTCGCCGGCATGAATATCGGTCGCCATATAGAGAGCGGGAGTGACAGATGAACGCGGCGTGGTCGGCATGGGGCAAGGCTCAATGGAGGGCGCTGCGGACATCATAATCCGGGCGGGGCGTATGGCGGTCGTCTTGGCGGAACGGGCCCGCCACCAGCCGGGCCTGGGCGGGTGAATAGTCATAATTGACCCCACTCCGAACATTCATTTTCCCGGACGTTGGCCGCTAATGTGCAGCCGGCCATTGGGCCTGAATAAGGGAGACAAACATGCATCGACGTGGTTTTCTGGCAGGCCTGACATTGTTACCCGCCTGGCCGCTCATGGCCTATGCCGGTGATGGGACGCTGAGTATCGGGATCTACCCCGGGACCGGCAAGGCCGATGTGTTCATGGACGACTTCCGCACGGCGGCGATGCCATTTGCCCGGGCGCTTGGCGCTTCGCTGGGGTTGAAGCCCAACCTGACGCTGTTCCGCACGATCAAATCGACGCTTCGTTCGCTGGATCGAGGCCGGCTGGATTTGTATTTCGTGCCGCCGTCCGTTGCCGTGTCCGTCCTCGACCAGGATTATTCGCCCGTGGCTCGGGTGAAAGACCAGGCCACCGGTCTGCTGGTGCGCCGGAAAGGCGCCACGATCGAGACGGCGGCGCTGACCGAAAAGGAGTCCTGGCTTGACGTGATGGGCCGCTACACCATCAAGCGCAACAATGCGGGCACCCCCAAGATTCTGAATTTCAAAACGCAGGAAGATGTCTCCATCGCCCTGGAGCGGAATTACGCCCAGGCCGGCAGCCTGCGGAGCAAGGCCGCGAATGCGCTGCTGGAAAAAGGGGATTTCGAGGTGTGGTACGCCTTGCCGAACACGCCGGATTTCACGTTGCTGGCGAGTAATCGGCTGACTGCAGTCGAACAGGACAAGCTGGGTGTCGCGGCCGTTGAGCTCAGACAAGAGGCGGTCCAGTCCCTGCAAAAAACGATCCACAGCAAAGTGACGGGGTTCGTGATCGACAAGGAGGCGGATTACAAAACCATCAAAACGGCAATCAAGGAGGCGGGATACTGATCGGTGAAGAAGGGGGCAGCTTTGCAAGCCGTTCCCGGGGGCCTATATTCCGGGTATCCGCAGTTCACATAACGGAGTGCGTATGACGGTCCATCACCGCACACCATCAGGTGCGCCAGTCGCACAGTGTTCCGATGAAGATGCCTGCACGGTCATCAATTGTGAGGTCTGTTTGAAGGAAATCCCGCCAGATGCGGCCAAAGTGGCGGACGCGCAGGATTATGTCCATCATTTCTGCGGCCTCGAGTGTCTCGAAATCTGGCGGAAGCAGGCGGCCATTCGCCAACCGACCCATCCGGCGAAGCGTTCCGATCGGCTAAAATAGCGTCTTTGCCCTGTTTGCAAAGCCGCACATGTCTTCCACCGTATCGCTCCCCGGCAGTGACGCGCTGTCTTCCTTTCGGCTCGACAAAATTCGCCAGGAGGCAGCCCGTCTCGGGGTGGCACTGGGCGAGCTGAGCGCACGCTACTGGCATTTCCTTGAACTGGAAGCCGACCTGGATGCGGCAGCCAGGCAGCAACTGGCCAAAACGCTGGATTACGGTACCCCGACCGACCGACCTTCGGCCGATGACGTGCAGGTTCTGGTCACGCCGCGCCCGGGCACGATTTCGCCCTGGTCGTCGAAGGCCACGGATATTCTCAGGAACAGTGGCCTCGTCCAGCTGCGCCGTATCGAGCGCGGCGTCGCCTACCGCCTGCGCGATCCGCAGGGCGCCGTGCTGACGGCCCAGGCGCTGGCGACATTGCTGCCGCTGCTGCACGACCGCATGACGGAAGCCGTGATGGGCTCGCTGGACGCTGCGCATGCGCTGTTCCAGCATGTGCCGCCGCGCGAACTGACCACGGTCGACGTGATGGCGGGCGGGCGGGTGGCCCTGGAAGCAGCCAACCGCGCGCTGGGACTCGCCCTGTCGGACGACGAGGTCGAGTATCTGGTCGACAACTTCAGCCGCATCGGGCGCAACCCGACCGACGTCGAACTGATGATGTTCGCGCAGGCCAATTCCGAGCATTGCCGACACAAGATCTTCAACGCCGCGTGGGTGATCGACGGCGAGGCGCAGGCGAAATCACTGTTCGGCATGATCCGCGACACCCACGCTGCCCATCCGCAAGGTACGGTGGTGGCATATTCGGACAACTCCTCTGTCATCGAAGGCGCGACCATCGAGCGCTTCTACCCGCGTGCGGACGGCAGCTACGCCTACGGCAACGAACTCACCCACGTGCTGATGAAGGTCGAGACGCACAACCACCCGACCGCGATCTCGCCCTTTCCCGGCGCCGCGACCGGCAGCGGCGGCGAGATCCGCGACGAGGGCGCGACCGGCATCGGTTCCAAGCCCAAGGCGGGCCTGTGCGGCTTCTCGGTGTCCAACCTCAACATTCCCGGCCATGGGCAGCCGTGGGAAACGGGTGCCTACGGCAAGCCCGAGCGCATCGTCACCCCGCTCGCGATCATGCTCGAAGGCCCGATCGGCGCGGCGGCGTTCAACAACGAATTCGGTCGCCCCAACCTGGCAGGCTATTTCCGCACCTTCGAAGAGACCGTGGCCGGGCAGCGCCGCGGCTACCACAAGCCCATCATGCTGGCGGGCGGCGTCGGCAGCATCCGCGCCGACCACGTCGACAAGAAACTGCTGCCCACCGGCACGCTGCTGATTCAACTGGGCGGCCCTGGCATGCTGATCGGCCTCGGTGGCGGCGCCGCCTCGTCGATGGACACCGGCGCCAACGCGGCTGACCTCGACTTCGATTCGGTGCAGCGCGGCAACCCCGAAATGGAGCGGCGTGCGCAGGAAGTCATCGACCGCTGCTGGCAGCTCGGCGAGGCGAATCCGATCCTGTCGATCCACGACGTCGGCGCCGGCGGCCTGTCGAACGCGCTGCCCGAACTGGTGCACGGCGGCGGCAAAGGCGGCCGCTTCGAACTGCGTGCTGCGCCGTCGGAGGAATCCGGCATGTCGCCGCGCGAGATCTGGTGCAACGAGGCGCAGGAACGCTACGTCCTGGCGATCCCGCCAGGTCGCCTCGAAGAATTCCGCGCCATCTGCGAGCGCGAACGTTGTCCGTTCGCGGTGCTGGGCGAGGCCACGGAAGAAAACCATTTACTGGTGTCCGACAGCCACTTCAAGAATGCCCCGGTCGACGTGAGCCTGGATGTGATCCTTGGCAAGCCGCCCAAGATGACACGCGACGTGGTGCACCAGGCTGAGCTGCCGGCGCCCCTCGTGCTCGACGGCATCGACCTGAAGGACGCGGTCTATCGCGTGCTCGCGATGCCTGGGGTGGCGTCGAAGATGTTCCTCATTTCCATCGGCGACCGCAGCGTCGGCGGTCTTACCGCGCGCGACCAGTGCGTGGGGCCGTGGCAGGTCCCGGTCGCCGATTGCGCGATTACGCTGGCAGGGTATCGAACCACGCAGGGTGAGGCGTTTTCCATCGGTGAGAAGGCCCCCCTGGCGCTGATCGACGCGCCGGCGTCGGGGCGTATGGCGATCGTCGAGGCGATCACCAACCTGGCTGCCGCGCGGGTCGAGGGCCTGGGCAGCGTGAAGCTGTCAGCCAACTGGATGGCGCCAGCCGGCCACCCCGGCGAGGATGCGGCTTTGTTCGACACGGTTGCCGCGGTCTCGAATTATTGTCAGGCGCTGGGTGTGAGCATCCCGGTTGGCAAGGATTCGATGAGCATGAAGACCGTGTGGCAGGCCGACGGCGAGAAGAAGACGGTCACCTCGCCGATCTCGCTGGTGATTTCGGCGTTCGCCACCACGCCCGATGCGACGCAACACCTGACGCCGCAGCTGCGTACCGACGCCGGCGATACCGATCTCGTGCTGATCGACCTGGGACTGGGCAAGCACCGTCTCGGCGGGTCGAGTTTTGCCCAGGCCTACAAGCAGGTCGGCGACCGTTGCCCGGATGCGCCGGTGGCCGCGACACTTGGTGCGTTCTTCGATACCGTGCAGGCGCTTAACGCCGGCGGTAAGTTGCTCGCCTACCACGACCGTTCGGATGGCGGCCTGTTCGCCGTCCTGTGCGAGATGGCGTTTGCCGGCCACTGCGGGGTGGAGGTGGATGTCGACGAGCTGTGCTCGGAGAAGATCCGTCTCGATGCCGAGGACGAGGGCCTGCCGGAGCCGGACATGCAGGATCCGCGCGGCTATTCCGAACGAATTTTCAGCGTGCTGTTCAGCGAAGAAGCCGGCGCCGTGTTGCAGGTTCGCCGCAGCGACACTCAGGCGGTGATGCAGGCCTTCTTCGATGCAGGACTGCGCGGCGAGTTCTACATTGTTGGCCAGCCCAACGGGACGGACCGCGTGCGCATCCTGCGCAAGGAGCGGGTGATCCTGGACGAGGCACGCGCCGACCTGCAGCAGGCATGGGCGCGCACCAGCCATGAAATGGCAAAACTGCGCGACAACCCGGCGTGTGCTGATCAGGAATTTGCACGCAATGCCGATGCCGTCGACCCGGGCCTGCGTTATGCGTTGACTTTCGATGTGGACGACGACATCGCCGCCCCCTTCATCGCCCGTGGCATACGTCCCCGCGTGGCGGTGCTGCGCGAGCAGGGCGTCAACGGCCAGGTGGAGATGGCCGCCGCGTTCGACGCCGCCGGCTTCGCACCTGTCGACGTGCATATGAGCGATATCCTGTCCGGCCGCGTGAGCCTCGCCGATTTCACCGGGCTGGCGGCTTGCGGCGGCTTCAGCTACGGCGATGTGCTGGGCGCGGGCGGCGGCTGGGCCAAATCCATCCTGTTCAACCCGCGTGCCCGGGATGAATTCTCGGCGTTCTTTGGGCGAGCCGACAGTTTCGCACTGGGCGTGTGCAACGGTTGCCAGATGATGAGCCAGCTGCATGACCTGATTCCCGGCGCCACCGCCTGGCCGCGTTTCGAACGCAACCTGTCGGAACAGTTCGAGGCGCGCTTCGCGCAGGTCGAGGTACTGGCCTCGCCGTCGATCTTCTTCGCCGACATGGCCGGTTCGACGATGCCAATCGTGGTGTCGCACGGTGAAGGGCGAGTCGTTTTCCGCGAGGCGGCGCATGCGGTGCAGGCCGTGGCGACACTGCGCTACGTCGATCACCAGGGTGCGCCGACCGAATGCTATCCGCTCAATCCGAACGGATCGGTTGGCGGCTTGACTGGCTTCACCACACGTGATGGCCGCTTCAGCATCCTGATGCCGCATCCGGAGCGCGTATACCGCGCCGCCCAATTGTCGTGGCGGCCCGACGGCATGGCCGGTGCAGGCCCGTGGTTGCGCATGTTCCGCAACGCACGGCGCACGGTTGGGTGATCGGTGCCGACTATGAGAAAATAGCGGGCTTTGTCGCTTCCGATCCCGCTGTGCCGGGCATTGATTTTTTGCCATGAACGCACCCGAAAATCTCCTGACGGATGATCACCTGCGCGCGCAGGTCAAACTGCTGGGCACGCTGCTCGGCCAGGTCCTGCTGCAATTTGCCGGCGAAGACGTGTTCGAGGCAGTGGAAACCCTGCGCCGCGGCTTTGCCGAACTGCATCAGCAGGAAGACCAGCAACGTCGCACCGAGTTGATGGTCCTGATCGACGCCATGCCGGCTGCCAAGGTCGAGTTGGTGGTGCGCGCCTTTTCCAGCTATTTCAAATTGGTCAACGTGGCGGAGGAAAGCTTTGCCCACCGCAACCGCCGCCGCATGCTGTCGCACAGCATGATGCTGTGGGAAGGTTCGTTCGACCGCACCCTGGGCGATCTCAAGGCGCAGGGGCTTTCGGCGAATACGCTGCAGGGCATGGTCAACCGCCTGCACTATGCGCCGGTGTTCACTGCCCATCCGACCGAAGCGCGCCGCCGCGCGGTCATGGAAGGCATGCGCCGGGTGTTCCTGATCTGCGACCAGCTCTACAGCCCGACGCTCGGCGCGAACGACCAGCGCGAACTGGAAGCGCAACTGGCTGCGGAAATCCAGGTGATGTGGCGCACCGACGAACTGCGTACCGCCAAGCTCGAAGTGCGCGACGAAGTGCGCAACGGACTGTATTACGTGCGGGAAAGCCTGTTCGAGGCGGTACCGAAGGCATATTCCTACTTCGAAAAGGCGTTGCGCAAGCATTACGGCGTGAATGCCGATGGGGGCGCCTTGATCAGCGTACCGAGCTTCATCCGCTTCGGCTCGTGGATCGGGGGCGACCGCGATGGCAATCCGTTCGTGACGGCAGACGTCACCGAGTGGACGGTGCATACGCAGATGAAGACGGCGCTCAACGAATACCGTGCGCGCGTGCTCGAATTGCGGCAGACGCTCACCCACAGCAGCGGCTGGTGCACGCCATCGGCCGCTTTCCTGGAACGGCTGGGCGAGTATGAGGCCGAGTTCGGCGAGCAGGTCTTCCGTGGCACGGCGGTACAGATTTACAGCCGCGAGCCCTACCGACGCATGGCGGCCATGATGCTGGCACGACTCGACGCCAATCTGTCCTATGTCCATCAGTGTCTGGCGGACGTGCCGAGCTTCACCTCCCACCTGGCCTACGAGAATGCCGCAGCCTTCCTCGACGACCTCTGCCTGGTGCGCGATTCGCTGATCAGCCATGGCGACCGCATCGTCGCCATGCAGGACCTGCAGGCGCTGATCCGGCTGGTCGAAAGTTTCGGCTTTCACCTGCTGCAGCTCGACATCCGCCAGGAGTCGACCGTCCATACGCGGACGGTCGTGGCGGTGCTGCAGCAGATCGATCCCGATTTCGATTATGCTGCGGCGTCCGAGGCCGATCGTCTGCAGCGCCTGGCGGCCTGGGTCGGCCATATCGACCTGATCGAGATCAGCGATGGCGCGCTGGATGACGAGGCGCGCGAGGCGCTCGCGGTGTTCCGCCGCATGGCCAAGCTGCAGGCCGAAGTGGGCGACGAAGTCTTTGGCACCTATGTGATCTCGATGACCCATAGCGCATCGCATGTGATGGAAGTCCTGCTGCTGGCGCGTCTCGTCGGCCTATGCGGCCACAACGGCCGCGACTGGTTCTGCCGCATCCAGGTTGCGCCCCTGTTCGAGACCGTGGACGACCTGCAGCGCAGCGAGGCCATCCTCGACCAACTGCTGTCCAACAAGGTGTACCGGGCGCTGGTGGCCGCCAACGGCAACCACCAGGAAGTCATGCTCGGCTATTCGGATTCGTGCAAGGACGGTGGCATCCTGGCGTCGAACTGGAATCTCTACCAGGCACAGCTTTCCATCATCGCGTTGACCCAGCATTTCGGCGTCGAATGCCGCCTGTTCCACGGCCGCGGCGGCACGGTGGGCCGTGGCGGCGGGCCGACCCACGAGGCGATCCTGTCCCAGCCGCCGGGCACCGTGAACGGCGAGATCAAGTTCACCGAGCAGGGCGAGATGCTGTATTACAAATACAGCAATCCCGAAACGGCCAATTACGAAATCGCCATGGGGGTCACCGGCCTGCTCAAGGCGAGCGCCACGGCGCTTGCACAGAGCGAGGTACGCTACCCGCAGGAATACCTCGACTGGATGGGCGATATGGCGGCGGCTGGCGAGAAAGCCTACCGCGCCCTGATCGGCATGCCGGGCTTCATCGACTATTTCTACGAGAGCACGCCCGTCACCGAGATCGGCCTGCTCAACATGGGTAGCCGTCCGTCGCACCGCAAGAAGGCCGATCGCTCGCTCGGGTCGATTCGCGCCATTCCATGGGTATTCGGATGGGCCCAGTCGCGCCATACGCTGCCTGCCTGGTTCGGGATCGGCACGGCGCTGACCTATTTCATCGAGACCGATCCGGCGGGCCTCGAGCATCTTCGGACCATGTACCGCGAGTGGCCGTTCTTCCGCAGTCTGCTGTCCAACGTGCAGATGTCGCTGGTCAAGGCCGACATGGAAATCTCCGAGGAATATGCGCGCCTGTGCGACCACCCCAATACCATGGCGATCTACCGCGCGGTGGTGGACGAGTTCACGTTGACGGTGACGAGCGTCATGCAGGTTGCGCAGATTGAGACCCTTTTGGAAGACAACCAGTCGCTTGCCTTGTCGCTGTCCCGCCGCCGCCCCTACATCGACCCCATCAACCACATCCAGGTCCGCATGCTGAAACGCTATCGTTCCGAAAGCGTATGGGATGCCGAGCAGGAATCATGGCTGACGCCGCTGATGCGATCGATCAACGCCATCGCGTCCGGGATGCGCAACACCGGTTGAGCATGAACACGAGCGCAGGCACGTCCTCTCCCGCTCGGCCGAGACGCCGTGGGCTGTTCGTGTCGCTCGGCCTGAATGCCGTGCTGTTGACGCTGGTGTGTGGCCTGGCGCTGTATGCCTTCATGCTCAACGTCGATCTGGGCGATATGAAACGGCGGCTGTCCAAGGAGACCGAGACGCGCCAGCAGAGCGAGCGCTATCTGGTCGAGACGCGCAACCAGCTGACCGAAAGCCTGCGCGAAATCGAACAGTTGAAAGCGCAGCTGGCCTACAAGGAAACCGACGTCCAGGCAGCTGCGGTTGCGGCCAAACCGGCCCTGCCGGTTGTCATCGGTTTCCGCTCATCGATACTGGGCAAGGGACTGGTGGCTGAAATCGAGAATACCAGCGACCGCTATCTCACCGTGATCCTCGCCGTGCGCAACCCCACGCTGTCGACGGCACGCCGTTTCAAACTCGATCTGGAACCGCGGTCGCGCACCGAGTTCGGTCATCTGGAAGGCTGGCAGTTCGCGTCGGGCGACGAGGTGGGGTGGGGATATTCAACGACGAATTCGGCGCACTGAAGGTCACGGTGCCGTGACGGCGACCGGACGCGGTTTGCGCAATTGCATGCCGAGCAGGGCGGGCATCAGCAGCAACTCGAACACCTGACCGGCGAACAGGCCGACAGCGCACAGCATGCCGAAATGGGCCGTGGGACGATAGTCGGACAACCCGAGCAGGCTGAACTGCGCAATCAGCACCACCGAAATCGCGATCACCGCGCGGCCCGAGCTTTCCACGCTGCGGATGATGGCAAACACTGGACCGGCGCCATGCTTGAGACGGTGCAGATAGCCGTGATACAGATGGATGGTGTCGTCCACGGTGATGCCGAGGATGATGCCGGCGATCAGCACGGTGGCGACGTCGAGTGCGATGCCTGACACGCCCATCACCACGAAGATGAAGAACAGCGGCGCCAGGTTGGGGATCAGGCAGATGAGACCGGCCTTGAGCGAGCGGAACAGAAGCGCCATCAGCAGCAGGATCTGCAGGAAGGACGACGTAAAGCTCTTGATCTGTCCGTTGACGATGCGATCCGTCTGGTCTGCAAACAGCTGGCCGAATCCGGAAATATCGTAGCGCACACCGGCAATGGGGTGGGCGGCAAGGTGCGCGCGGATCCGGTCGATCACCTGGCCTGTTTCGTTGGAACCGTGCACGTTGAGGCTGAGCGCGATGCGACCCCGCTGGAATTCGTGGTTGACCAGTTCATACATATCCCTGCCGTCGTAAATCAACAGCAGTTGCTCGATCAGTTTTCGGCTGGTCGGCAGCGCGTCCGCGTTGGGCGCGATGCCGCTGAGCGCCCGATTCATTTCCTCCAGCACGTTGACCAGCGAAAGGCTGCGGTCGATTTCCGGTTGCTGTTCCAGCCAGGTCTGCAGAGCTCTGATCTGGGCCAGGCGGCCGGGATCTTTCAGGCTGTCGCGACCGGAGCCGGTGAGCACGATTTCGAGCCCGGTGACGCCGGACAGTTTGCTTTCGATCCGTTCGGTGCCACGGCTGAGCGGATGGTCGGGCGCGAAGAATTCCAGGATGTTGGACTCGACCTTGACCTGCATCACCAGCGGGATGGTCGCCAGCACCAAGAGGACCGAGGTAATCAGTACAGCTTTCGCGTGCCGCAGACTGAATACGGCCACCACCGCCGCGATCCGACGGGCATGCGCCAGGCCCGAGCGGCGGCGCGGCCAACGCGGTGTGTCCCATTTCAACAGGATGGGCGGCACCAGGATGAACACCACCAGGAACACCATGAGCGTGCCGATGGCACCCGCCAGGCCAAAGGTCTGAACCGGAGGGATGCTGATCCACAGCATGCTCAGCATGCCGGCGCCGGTCGTCAGAATGTTGAACAGGCCGGGGACGAAGGTGTCCTTCAGCGCGCGGGCGATGCGCTGCCGCCGCGGCAGCAACGCGATGCGGCCGCGCTGGATGCCGGCATACAGGTGCAGCAGCGTGGCGACCGTATAGGCCGCCATCAGGGTGGGGATCATCGCGGTGATCGGCGTGTAGGGTTGGTCGAATGCCACCAACCCGGCCACGCTGGCCGATACCACCATGCCCATGGCCAGCCCGCCGATCACGACCGGACGGATGCGTCCGACCACCCACCACAGCAACACCATGCCGATGACGAAGGTGAGCGGAATGAAGATCGCGCTGTCGCGCCAGAGCGAGCGCAGTTCCGCAACCGTCTGCGCCACCGTGCCTCCGGTGGCGGTGTGGTGGCTATCGAGGTTCTCGGCGGTGATCGTTTTTTCGAGTGCGTTCTCGATGTCGCGTCGGGCGAGGCTTTCCTTGAGGAATTTCGGACGTACCACCAGTGCGACGGCGCGGCCGTCGCGCGAGGCGATCAAGCCGGGCGCGATGGGGTCGCCGAGCACGCGGGCCTTCCACTGCGCCGGCGTGCGCTCGGCCAAATGTTTCGGATCGACCAGCAGCGATACGGCAAAACCGTCGTCGGTGGCGTCGATGTGCTCGACCGTGGTGAGCGTCAGGACCCGGTCGACCGCAGGCAGTGCGGCCATTTTCTTCGCGGCGCGGTCGAGCGCGGCGAGAAACGTCGGGGTGTACAGGTCGTCGCCTTCGAACAGGGCGATGACGGCCTCGTCGTTGGGGAATTCCTTGAACAGTGATTCGCGCAGCTGGATGGTGGGCGAATCAGGGGGCGAGTAGATGTCCGGTGCGTTGTTGAAATGAAGTTTCAACAGGAACGGTATCGATACCAGCTGTATCCCGAGCAGGATGGCCAGCGCCAGCCAGGGCGGCAGCATGCGGCTGCCATCGATCCAGGGTTTCAGCAGCTTCATGCGCCGGTCCCGGTCAGAACTTGGTGCGCAGGCCCAGCGTGATCAGCGAATGATCCTGGTGGAAGCCACCCAGGGTGCGTGCTTCGCCGTCGAAGTAATGCGCGGCGACGTAGAGCTCGTACGGTTCCCAGCCCACGAAGCTGAGCTTGGGGCTGAGGTAGACGTCGCGCACGTTGAAGCCGCTGGCGAAACGCAGTCCGGCTTTCCAGCGTCCCTGGCCAAAGTTCGTCTCGATCTCGCCGTTGGCGCCGTAGTATTCCTTCAACTCGAGGATATTGCGGTCGGTCTGCAGCGCGTGCGCGACCAGTTGCAGGTTGACGCGGGTATCCGCACCGCCGGGAAAGAATTCCAATGCGCCGACCCAGTCGAGCGAATGCGTGGTGTCCATCACGGTCGTGGGCAGGGTCACCGGCACGTCGCCGGTGTAGCCGGCTTCCATGCGCCAGGTGAGGCCGTCGTGCTCGAGTTCCATGTCGGCGCCGACGAAGGTGTTGAACGGGTGCACGGCGGTGAGCCTGAGCGCAGCCAGGTCGAGCCGGTAATACGGCAGCGACTGCCGGGTACGCGCGAGCGTCACGCCGAAATCGAAGGGGTCGCCGGTCTTGGTGAGTCGCAGTGCGCCGCCGCCGCTGCCATGCTCGTCCTCGTCGATGCGCGCGGCGCTGACCCAGGGGGTGGTGAGCGCAGGGTCGATGCCGATGATCTGGCCGGTGGTGCGGTTGACCGGGCTCCAGATGCTGGCCACATCCGGCAGCTGCGCGGCACGGAATACCGGCAGCCACACCGCATCCAGCTTGTAGTCGCCAAAATTCTGTTCCCAGCGGGTGGCGAGCTGTGCGCGGCGGCGGTCGGCCAGGTCGTCGAGGGCGAACCGAGTCAGGTCGACCCGGCTGACGCGGTCAGCCAGCGGGATTTCATCGACGCGGCCCCAGATGATGGTCTGCGCGCCGAGGGTGAGGCGGGTGTCGCCGCTGCGGTAGCGGACATAGGTGTCGCCGTAGTCGGCCAGCAGTTCGCGGTGACTGGCCAGGCCGCCATCCTGCGTCATGCCGTCGAGCCGCGCACCGGCGCGGAATTCCCAGTTGAGGCTGGGCTGCCACTGGACGTAGGCGCTCGTGCGCAGGGTGGAATAGGTATCGGCCTCGGGCGCGTCGGGCAGGCTGCCACCTTCCAGCACCAGGTCGTCGATGCCGACCTTGAGCGAGGGTTGGAAACCGCGTGCTTTCGGTTTGTGGCTGCGGGGGGGGGGAGGTGGCAGATCGTCGGCTATGCTGGTGGATTGGACGCTGTCGGCAGGCGAGGGCTCGGCGGTTTGCGCGCGCGGTTTGCGCGTTGTGGTGCGTGGCGGTGGCAGGTCGTCTGGCGCATCCTGTGCGACGGTGCGCGGTGGCGGCAGGTCATCGGCCGCATGGGCTGGGATGAGCGCGGGCAGGGTGGCGAGCGACAGGCTCAGGGGCAGCAACAGGTTTTTCATGGGCGATATTCCGATTCCAGGCTTTCGTCGGCAAGGGCTTGCGAGGTGAAGAGTTTGGCG
The DNA here is from genome assembly GCF_001725555.1 of Thiobacillus sp. SCN 63-57. NCBI lineage: Bacteria > Pseudomonadati > Pseudomonadota > Betaproteobacteria > Nitrosomonadales > Thiobacillaceae > Thiobacillus > Thiobacillus sp. SCN 63-57. Next base: position 71,695 of record NZ_MEGP01000016.1, read on the forward strand.
GGCAGTTTCTGGTCGTACAGCGCGGTATCGATCACCAGCCGGGTTTCGTGCCCGCTTTCCAGATCGATCATGCGGCTGTCGGTGAGCGTCCAGTAGCCCTGGGTGCGTTTTTTGCTGCGTAGCAGCCAGCGCTTGCTGGGCGTGTTGCCGCTCTGCTCGAAATAATCCACGCGCTGCGGGATTGCGGTGGCGGGATCGATCCAGCTGATGCGTTTCTTGTACACCGAATCGTCGGGGTCAAGCGGTACGCTCTCGAGCACGTCACAGAGAATGCCGTTTTCGAGCTGCTTGCCGAGCAGGCGCTGGCGATCTTTCGAGGGTTTGCGCTCCTGCAGGTCCTCGAAATAGAGGTCGGAACCGACGAAGCGTCCGCCCTTGCGGTTGCTGGAAATGCGCCGTACCCGATCGAGCGCGGGCAGATACAGCCACTGGTCGGTGCTGCCATCGGCCTTGTCGATGCTGAGCAGGCCGGTTCCCGCGATGTCCTCGGGATCGAGAAAGCGGATCAGATTGGCGGTTTCGCCGCGCGCCTTGTCGAGGCGGTAGGTGACCAGTTCGCGGATGCGCGGCGCCTGGCCTTTCTCGGTGAGCACCATGCGGCCGAGCGTGGTGAGGTCGCGCCCGTTGGGACGGTCGTAGACGCGCTGTGCCAGATCGGATGCATCGTCAGCGCGGACGGCGGCGGCCCCGAGCAACAACGCGACCAGCAGCAGGAAACGAACCAGAGACGGCGGCGGAATGGATGACATGTGATTTCCGGGTGAGCAGCGCATACCAACGGCTTTGTCAGCCCGAACTTTACCGCAAAACCCGCTGTGCTCCCCAGCCCGGAGGTGCTGGATTTCGCGTTCGTACTATGATAAAAAGACATCGTTATCTGATGGTGGGCGCCTCCATGACTTCGACTCTTCTGGAACTGCTCCAGAAATACAGCGTACCCGGCCCCCGTTATACGTCCTATCCGACTGCGCCGTATTTCCGCACCGGCTTCAGCGAGACGGACTGGACCGATGAGTTGGCTGCGGCATCCCCTGACCGCGGGTTGTCGCTGTACGCCCACATTCCCTTCTGCGACACGCTCTGCCACTTCTGCGGCTGCAACATGGTGGCGACGCGCGACTACAGCAAGACCCAGCCCTATCTGGCCTATCTCGACCAGGAAATGGCGCATACGGCGCAACGGGTGGATCCGGGCCGCCTGGTTCGCCAATTGCACTGGGGCGGCGGAACGCCCACTTACCTGAATCCCGGCGATATTCGCCGCCTGATGGACATGATGCGCCGGCACTTCACGCTGGCTGCCGACGCCGAGATCAGCTGCGAGATCGACCCGCGCGAACTGACGCGCGAGCATCTGGTGGCGTTGCGCGAATCCGGTTTCAATCGCGTCTCGTTTGGCGTGCAGGACATGGATCCGGACGTGCAGCAGGCAGTCAACCGTATCCAGTCGCAGGCCCTGATCCAGCAGGTGCTCGACTGGTCACGCGAGTTGGGCTTTTCCAGCATCAATCTGGATCTGATCGTGGGATTGCCGAAACAGACGGTAGCCAGTTTTCGCCACACGCTGGAACAGGTGACCGCATGGTCGCCGGATCGCCTGGCGGTGTTCGCATATGCCCATGTGCCATGGCTGAAGAAGCACCAGCGCCTGATCAAGGAAGAAGATCTGCCGGATTCCGCGACGCGTCTCGGACTGCAGCAGGCGGTGAATGAGATGCTGGGCGCAGTGGGTTACGTCAACATCGGCCTTGACCACTTCGCCCGTCCGGACGACGAACTGGTACGCGCGCAGCAGAACAAGACGCTATGGCGCAATTTCCAGGGCTATACCACGCACAAGGACTGCGACATCCTGGCCTTCGGTGTCTCCAGCATCAGCCAGACAGCCGACGTGTACATGCAGAACGAGAAGAATCTCAAACGCTACCAGGAACGTATCGCCGCGACCGGCCTGGCCGTCGAGCGCGGCCTCAGGCTCACGCGCGACGACCAGATCCGACGCGACGCGATCACGCGCGTGATGTGCGACCTGGAGCTCGACTTTACGGCCTTCGGCCAGGAATGGAACATTGCCTTCACCGATTATTTCGCTGACGCATTGACCGATCTGCGCCCGCTCGCCGACGACGGGCTGGTCATGGTTGCATCGGATCGGATCAGCGTCACCCCGCGCGGCCGGCTGTTCCTGCGCAACATCGGCATGTGCTTCGACCGCTATCTGAAGGAAACTGCCAGCACGCAGCCCCGTTATTCGCGTACCGCCTGAGTCCCGCCGCACCTGCAGGGTGGTTGACGAATGCCATTGACAATCCCGCTGCGGCCTCGCGATAGTTGGTGACATAACAAGCGGAGGGAAGCGGGCGGTGCGTATTGCGCATTCACGCGCCGTACCCGATAGACATGGCATTCAATAAGGCCGGGACGATGTCCGCGAGACCGCTGCGCTTGCTTGCGGTCGGGCTGGGGTATTACCTGGGGGCTGTGCTCGGCGTGGCCGCCTCGTCCATGTCCGAGGGCATCTCTATCTTCTGGCTGCCCAACGGCATCCTGCTGGCGGCGCTGTTGCTGGCGCCGCGGCGCGACTGGCCGCTCTACCTGCTGGCGGCCGTGGCGGCGGAAATCGCCGCCGACCTACCCACCTTCAACCTCGCGCAGGCGATCGGTTTTGCTGCCGTCAACCTGTTTGAATGCCTGCTGGCGGCCTGGCTGCTGCAGCGTGTCGCCTGCCCCTTTGCGCTCGATCGGTTGCGCCATGTCGCCCTGTTCGGGCTGGTCCTGGTTCTGGCCAGCGGACTGGCGGCCATGCTGGGCGCATCGATCTATTCGCTGAGCGCTCCGACCACCACGTCGTTCTGGGACTTATGGACAATCTGGTGGCTGGGCGACGCCATGGGCGTGCTGCTGGTCACGCCGCTCATACTGGGCTGGCTGCAGGGCTCGTCGCAACCCGCCATACGCCGCCCCCTGGAAGCCGCCGCGCTATTGACGCTGACCCTGCTGTTCACCGTCTGGGTGTTCTCGCAGGGCACCACCGACAGCTTCCCCAGAAGACCCTTCCTGTTGTTCCCGCTTCCCCTCTGGGCGGCCGTCCGTTTCGGAGTGCGGGGTGCGGCCAGTATCGCGCTGCTGATCGCCGCCATCGCCATCACGGCCACGCTCAACGACGTGGGCCCCCTCCTTGCAAATGCGCCGGCCGATACGGTTCTGCTGCTGCAGGAATATCTGGCCGTGCTGGCATTCTCGTCGCTCGCGCTGGCCGCGCTACTACAGGACCTGCGGGCGACCCATGACGAACTCGACCGCCTCAACCGCGAACTCGAAGCACGCGTGGAGGCGCGTACCCATGACTTGCAGCTGGCCAACCAGCATCTGGAGAAGTTGGCCTCGATCGACCCCCTGACCGGTGCCAGCAACCGTCGCCATTTTATGGGTCTGGCCAAGGTCGAGATCAGCCGAGCCAAGCGTCAAGGGTTGCCATTGTCGGTGATCATGCTGGACATCGATTTCTTCAAATCGGTCAACGACCGTTTCGGCCACGAAATCGGCGACAAGGTGCTGGTGGCGCTGGCTGCCACTATCCATGCCACGTTGCGCGGGGGCGATATCTTCGCGCGCTTGGGAGGCGAAGAGTTTGTCGTCATGCTGCCAGGCCAGGGGCTGTCTGAAGCCTTGCCGATGGCCGAGCGCCTGCGGTTGCTGATTGCGCAAAACGTGGTCCCCGGGTGCCCGGCCCAAATTACCGTCAGTGCCGGGCTTGCTGCGCTGGAGGATGCATCGGAAGAAATCGATGATCTGCTACGGCGCGCCGACGCGGGGCTCTATCGGGCCAAGAACCAGGGCCGCAACCAGGTTTGCCCGGGTTAGGCTGCAGCGCCGGTCACCATGATGGCCGGATTTTCAGCAGCAGCCACTGCCATCATCGCGCTTGGGACAGCCCTCAGGCCGCTTGCGCGGCGGCAAGGGGCAACGGTTGATTTCATCCGCGCTGCGCTGGAAATAGCAGGTCATGGCGCTGGATGCGATACCCAGCAGCCAGAACACGAAGAAGCCGATGGTATACGCGGCGAGGCGCTGCTCGATCACCGCTTCGCCGTGGTACATGATCTCCAGCGGATCGAACAAGGTGGTGAAGACGATGTCGGCCATGCCGGCCACAAGGAAGGACGGCCACAGAATGTGGATCAGGCGCTGCATCATGGCGTACTCCTCGTCTGGGTGGACGTCATTCTTCGGGGTTGTTCATCTTGCGCTTGTACCAGACCATCAGTGTGATCGCCATGCCGATGATGAAGAGGATGGTAAACAGGCTCAAGAGGCCGATCGGGCTGCTGAATAGCAGATTGAGTACAACGTCCATTTTATTCTCCCTGTGGTTGATGAACGGCTGAGCCGGATGACAGCGTGACGGCTTGCTTGAATGGGGAATGCAACACGCCGGCAAGGCGCCAGGTGGATGCGGCATCGGTCAGCTGGGCATGCCATTTCCCGTCGGGCATGGCGGGAAGCGTGGCGCGATAGCGGCTGCCGCCGGCGTAGTGCAAGGTGAGCGTGTGATCCATGCCTTGGTGCGTGGGATGAGCCAGGGTAAGGGTCAATTGGCCGGGATAGGTCGTCAGATGGCCGGCCAGCGTGAGCACCAGCTCACCATCCTCGCCTTTCACGGTGGCGGCGAGCGCCAGGGCACGTGCGGCGTCGTCGCGCTCCAGCGTCTGGTTGATGGCGAGTCCTTCCTTGTAGTAATCGCCCACCACCAGCCCGTCGGCGCTCTGGTAGGCGATCCACACGGTAGTCAGCCCGGCGGCGACTGCGGTGGCGGGCAGGCTCATGAGGAACCAGGGCCAGGGTTCGCGATACCAGGGTTTGGCATGAAGGGCTGTATTCGTCATGGCACCGTGCCTCGCAATCTAACGGTTGAAGAACTTGGTGGCGACGTCCTGTCTGATGCGCGGGTCGTCGGTGGCTTGTATCGTGAACGTGATGGCGATCGAGCGGCCCTTCAGTTCTTCGGGGTCGGCTGTCAGGCTGACGGGAATGTCGATGGTCTGCAAAGGCGCAGCTGAGATATCGCGCGTGGCGGCCGTGACCCGAAGATCTTCGATGCCATGTGCCTGGATCGTATAGCGGTGAGCCTGGCCGTCCTTGTTGATGATCTGCAGGCGATAGACATTCTCGATCAAGCCGTCGTCGGTTTCCTTCGACAGCGCCACACGGTCGCGTACCACGCCGACATTGAGCGGCACCCGGGTGGCGAGGCTATAGAGGAACGCACCGGCGATCAGCGTCAGCAGCACGGTGTAGATGATGGTGCGCGGACGCAGGATGTGCCTAACGATGCCGGTGTCCGGGTATTTTCCTTTCACCACGTTTTCCGTCGTGTAGCGGATCAAGCCGCGCGGATAGCCCATCTTGTCCATGATCTGGTCGCAGCCGTCGATGCAGGCGGCGCAACCGATGCATTCGTACTGCAGGCCATTGCGGATGTCGATGCCGGTGGGGCAGACCTGCACGCAGACGTTGCAGTCGACGCAGGTGCCGAGGCCGGCTGCCTTGTAGTCGGCTTTCTTGCTCCGTGGGCCGCGTGGCTCGCCGAGGGAGCTGTCGTAGGTCACGGTCAACGTGTCGGAGTCGAACATCACGCTCTGGAAGCGCGCGTACGGACACATGTATTTGCATACCTGCTCGCGCATGAAACCGGCGTTGCCCCAGGTGGCAAAGGCGTAGAACAGGATCCAGAAGGTTTCCCACGGGCCGAGGTTGGCTTGAATCGTCTCGGCCGCCAGCGTCTGAATCGGGGTGAAATACCCGACGAAGGTGAAGCCCGTCCACAGTGCGATCGCGAACCAGACAGCGTGCTTGAGTCCGCGCTTCTTCAGCTTGTTGGCGTTCCACGGCGACTGGTCGAGTTTTCTGCGGGCGAGATGGTCGCCCTCCAGCCAGTTTTCCACCCACATGAAAACCTCGGTGTACACGGTCTGCGGGCAGGCGTAACCGCACCATAATCGCCCGGCCACCGCGGTAAACAGGAACAGCGAGAGCGCCGAGAGGATCAGCAGGCCGGTGAGGTAGACGAAATCCTGTGGCCAGAACACCAGGCCGAAGATGTAGAACTTGCGCGCGGCCAGATCGAACAGCACCGCCTGCCGGTGGTCCCATTGCAGCCAGGGCATGCCGTAGTAGAGGGTCTGGGTCAGCAGTACCAGCGCGACACGCCAGTTGGCGAATACGCCATGTACTGCGCGCGGCTGGATCTTCTGCCGGATCGCATAGAGCTGCTGCTCGGTCGCGGCGTCGGCGGAGGCGGGCTGCTTGTCGTTGGTCACTGCGTTTGTCCGTGAAAGTCTGAGCCGCTTGAACGTACTGTTGGCAATACGCTCAAGCGGCTCGCCGGTTCTTTACCGGCAAGTACCGCTCACTACTTACCGCTCACCACTCACTTCTGCTGCGACAACCCATACACATAGGCGGCCAGCAGGTGCAGCTTGGCTTCCTTGTTGGATGTGGTGCCGAGCGTCTGGGTCAGGGCTGGCATGACCCCGTTGCGTCCCTTGCTGATGGTCTCGATGATCGTGGCCTCGCTGCCGCCATACAGCCATACCTTGTCGGTGAGATTGGGCGCGCCCAGCGCCTTCATGCCGGTGCCATCCGGCATGTGGCAGGCGGCGCAGTTCTCGGCAAATTTCGCTTTGCCTGCCTCGGCCAGAGCGGCATCGTGTTTGCGGCCCGACAGCGAGAGCACATAGTTGGCCACCTGCTTGACGCCTTCTGCACCGAGGATCGGTTCCCATGCCGGCATCACCCCGGCACGGCCGTTGGTGATGGTGGCCACGATGGTGTCGGGTTCGCCACCATAGAGCCAGTCGTTGTCGGTCAGGTTAGGGAAGCCCTTGGCACCCATGGCATCGGAGCCGTGGCACTGCGAGCAGTAGGTCAGGAACAGGTGCTTGCCGATGGCGCGCGCGTTCGGGTCGGCCGCCACGGTGGCGACATCCTGCTTCATGAAGCCGGCATACATCGGCTGGAACTTGGCTTCGGCGGCTTTCACCTCGGCCTGGTATTCCCCTTTGGACGTCCAGCCCAGCAAACCGGCGAAATTGCCCAGTCCCGGCCACAAGGCCAGGTAGCCCAGCCCGAAAATCATGGTGCCGTAGAACAGCCCCAGCCACCAGCGCGGCAGGGGGTTGTTGAGGTCCTGCAAGTCGCCGTCCCAGGTATGTTCCATGAGCTCGGCCTTCTCACCGGGCGCAAACTTGCGGGTGGTCTGCGATTTGAGAAATACCCAGGTACCGAGGATGCTCACCAGGGTCAGGACGCTGATGTAGATCGGCCAGAAGCCGCTTGTGAAATCGCTCATTGCTTGTCTCCTTGTTTGGCGGGCAGGTCGTCGTCATCCTCGAAAGGCAGTCTGGCGTCCTCTTCGAAGCGCTGCTTGTTGCGCGTGCTGAAGGCCCACCAGACGATGCCGATGAACACTACGATGAAGGCGACCGTAATGATGCCGCTGAGAGTTCCGCTGTCCATGCCTGTCTCAGTTCTTCGGGGCGTGGGTGCCGAGCACCTGCAGGTAGGCGATGACGGCATCAAGCTCGGTCTTGCCTTGGAGCGCCGCGGGTGCCTCGGCGATTTCCTGCTCGGTGTAGCCGTGGCCGACGATGTCCAGCGTGCGCATCTTGGCCTGGATACCGGTGTCCTTGAGCGGACGGTCCAGCCAGGGGTAGGCGGGCATGATGGATTCCGGTACCACGTCGCGCGGGTTCATCAGGTGCGCGACCTGCCAGGCGTCCGAATAACGACCGCCGACACGTGCCAGGTCGGGACCGGTACGCTTGGAGCCCCACAGGAAGGGGCGGTCGTAGACATATTCGCCGGCGACCGAGTAGTGGCCGTAGCGCTCGGTCTCGGCGCGGAACGGACGGATCATCTGCGAATGGCAGCCGACGCAACCTTCGCGGATGTAGATGTCGCGCCCCATCAGCTGCAGCGCCGTGTAGGGCTTCAGACCTTCAACCGGTGTGGTGGTGGACGTCTGGAAGAACAGCGGCACGATCTGCACCAAGCCGCCGACGCTGACGATGAGGATGGTCAGCACGATCAGCAGACCGAGGTTCTTTTCGATATTTTCATGCGAAATCATGTTCGGTCTCCTATCAGGCGTGGACGGCTTGCGGGATGGGGGCGTCATTGACGACGCGTCCGGCTCGGACGGTCTGCCAGACGTTGTAGGCCATCATCAGCATGCCGCCGAAGAACAGCGCCCCACCGGCGAGACGGATGCCGTAGAACGGATGCATGGTGGCGACCACCTGGGCGAAGCTGTAGGTCAGCGTGCCGTCGGGATTGGCTGCACGCCACATCAGGCCTTGCGCCACCCCGGCGATCCACATCGAGGCGATATACAGCACCACCCCGATGGTGGAGAACCAGAAATGCCATTCGATCAGCTTGGTGCTGTACATCGATTCGCGGCCGAACAGGCGCGGAATCAGGTAGTACATCGAACCGATGGTGATCATCGCCACCCAGCCCAGCGCGCCGGAGTGCACGTGGCCGATGGTCCATTCGGTGTAGTGGGAAAGTGCGTTGACGGTCTTGATCGACATCATCGGACCTTCGAAGGTCGACATGCCGTAGAACGACAGCGCGGTGACCATGAACTTCAGGATGGGGTCGGTGCGCAGCTTATGCCAGGCGCCGGACAGCGTCATGATGCCGTTCATCATGCCGCCCCAGCTCGGAGCCAGCAGCATCAGCGAGAACACCATGCCGAGCGACTGCGCCCAGTCCGGCAGCGCGGTGTACTGCAGGTGGTGCGGGCCGGCCCACATGTAGATGAAGTTGAGCGACCAGAAGTGCACGACCGACAGGCGGTAGGAATAGATCGGGCGACCGGCCTGCTTGGGAATGAAGTAGTACATCATGCCGAGGAAGGCGGTGGTCAGGAAGAAGCCCACCGCGTTATGGCCGTACCACCACTGCACCATCGCGTCCTGCACGCCGGCGTAGGCGGAGTAGGACTTGTACCAGGCGCTCGTGCTGCCGCCGAGGATCCAGGGTAGTTCGGCGCTGTTGACGAGATGCAGCAGCGCGATCACCAGGATGTAGGCGCCGAAGAACCAGTTCGACACGTAGATGTGCTTGGTCTTGCGCTTGATGATGGTGCCGAAGAACACCAGTGCGTAGGAAACCCACACTACCGTGATCAGCAGATCGATCGGCCATTCGAGTTCGGCGTATTCCTTCGAAGTGGTGATGCCGAGCGGCAGCGTGACGGCTGCCAGCACGATCACGGCCGTCCATCCCCAGAAAGTGAACTCGGCCAGCTTCTCCGCCCACAGCCTAACCTGGCAGGTGCGCTGCACGATGTAGTACGACACCGCAAACATCGCGGAGCCGCCGAAGGCGAAGATCACCGCATTGGTATGCAGCGGCCTGAGACGGCCATATGACAGCCATTCGATGCCAAAGGTCAGGTCCGGCCAGATCAGTTGCGAGGCCAGGATGAGCCCGACCAGCATACCGACGATCCCCCACACCACCGTCATGATGGCGAACTGGCGGACGACCTTATAGTTGTAGGTTGTCGCTTCCATACACGTCTCCCGTGATTGATGACTTGATTAGTACATGCGAATTTAATGACATGTTTCGCATATGAAGATAAATATATCTATTTATTATGGTGTGTCAAGTTGTCGCACCCGGCGCTGGCGGATCGGCCGGCCAAGTGTTGTTTCGTTGCGAATAAAGCGCATCCCTGTTTTTTTATGCCAAATTTGGATTCGGTATAGATCAGATCTTGTGCAATTGATATGCATCCGTTTTCCAGACCGACAGGCACCCGCATCTGCGTCATCCGCCATGGCGAAACCGGATGGAACGTGGAGAAGCGCATCCAGGACCACACCGACATTCCGCTCAACGAGACCGGGCGGGCGCAAGCGCTGGCGATGGCATTCAACGCGGCGCACCATCGATTCGGCGCGATCTACAGCAGCGATCTGACGCGGGCGCTGGAAACGGCATGGGTGCTGGCCCAGCGCGAGGAGATGGAGGTGAAATACCTGCCGCAACTGCGCGAACGGCATTTCGGGTTGTTTCAGGGGCTCACGGCGGCAGAGGGCGCCGAACGGTATCCGAAGGCCTATGCGCACTATGTGGCGCGCGATCTCGACTACGATTTCGGGACGGGTGAGTCGCTGCGCAGCTTTGCCGGACGGGTGGGCGAGGCGATCGACTGGCTGGTGCGGCATCACGGCGGCCAGACGATCGCCGCGGTCAGCCATAGCGGCGTGCTCGATGTGATCTACCGCAAGGCTACCGGCCGCCCGCTGCACACGCCGCGTGATTTCACGATCCCCAACTGCGCGCTCAATTGGTTTCATTTCGACGGGCAGGGTTGGCATCTGGAGGCCTGGGGCGACCGCCATCATCTGCACGACGTGCTGACGGAACCGCCCGAATGAACGCGCCGGTCCACTGGATGGTGCTGTTTCGCCACGGCCACAGCGAATGGAACCTGTCTGATCGCTTCACCGGCTGGGCCGATATTCCGCTGACCGAAACCGGCCTGGCCGAGGCGGCCGCGGCGGGGCGACAGCTGGCGCAGGCGGGTTACGCCTTCGACGAGGTGCATGGTTCGGTATTGCAGCGCACCCGCCAGACCGCCGCCGCGCTGCTGGCAGCGATGGGCACGCCCGGGGTGCCGTTGTTCACGACCTGGCGCCTCAACGAGCGGCATTACGGCGCGCTGCAGGGCATGAACAAGCGCGAGATCTTCGCCACCTGGGGCGAGGCGGCATCGCGCCGCTGGTGGCGCGGCTATTTCGAACCGCCGCCGCCGCTGTCGCGCGACGACCCGCGCCATCCGCGCTTCGATCCGCTGTATGCCGCGCTTACCCCCGACGAATTGCCAGCCAGCGAGAGCCTGCGCGATTGCCAGCAGCGCATGCTGCCGTACTGGAACGACGTGCTGGTGCCGCGTTTGCGTGCGGGGCGGCGCCTGCTGGTGGTGAGCCACGGCAATACGCTGCGTGGGCTGGTGATGCATCTGGATGCGCTGGATGCGGTGACGATGGAGCAGGTGGAGATCCCGTCCGGGGTGCCGCTGGTATACCGCTTTGACGCGGCGGGGAACGTGCTCGGGCGCGAGTGGCTGGCGTTGCCTGCGTCAACGCCGTCGTGATTCAGCCCAGTCCCAGATCCTGGGCCAGCCCGGCGTGCATGATTTGGCCAGCGTGCACGTGCAGCCCGGCCTTCAGTCCGGCATCCGTATCCAGTGCGGCGAGGCCCTGTGCAGCCAGTGCCTGGACGTAGGGCAGGGTGGCATGGGTGAGCGCGTCGGTGGCGGTGCGCGCCACCGCGCCGGGCATGTTGGTGACGCAATAATGGACGACGCCTTCGGCCACGAAGAACGGCGCACTGTGGGTGGTGGGGCGCGAAGTCTCGGCAATGCCGCCCTGGTCGATGGCGACATCCACCAGTACGGAGCCGGATGGCATCTGCTTCAATAATTCCCGGCTGATCAGCCGCGGCGCATGACGTCCCGGGATCTGGGCGGCACCGATGACGATGTCGGCCTGTGCAAGAAACGCCGCAATCGCCTCGGGCGAGGAAAAGCGCGAGGCCACCCGAGCACCGAACAGCGTTTCGGCATGCGCGAGCCTGTCGGCCTGGCGGTCGATCAGCGTGACCTGAGCGCCCAGCCCAACGGCCATGCGCGCGGCGCTCATGCCGACCGCGCCGGCGCCGATGATGAGCACATGGGCGGGCGGTACCCCGGGCATGCCGCTGATCAGCTTGCCATTGCCGCCGTGGGAAGTGTGCAGGCCCAGCGCACCCATCTGCGGCGCGAGCCGTCCGGCAATGTCCGACATCGGTTGCAGGAGCGGCAGGCCGCCAGCGGGGTTGCTCACGGTTTCATAGGCAATCGCCGTCACGCCGCGCGCCATCAGCTCTCGCGCCAGTTCCGGCGCGGCCGCCAGGTGCAGATAGCAGAACAGCAACTGGCCTGCGCGCAACAGCGCCACTTCGTCCGTTTGCGGTTCCTTCACTTTCACCACCAGGTCGGCGGCATAGACTTCGGCCGCAGTGTCAGTGATGACCGCGCCGGCGGCACGGTAGGCATCGTCGTCGAATCCCACGGTGGCGCCGGCACGCGTCTCGACGCTCACCCGGTGCCCGGCCTGGGCCAGTACCCGTACCCCCTCGGGCGTGAGCGCCACCCGGTATTCGTGGTTCTTGATTTCCTTGGGAATGCCGATGTGCATGGCGAGCCTCGTGCGGGATGGATAATCTGCAGCATAGTCAAAGCCACACCGCGCCAGAAGTGCCGGCTTTATTGTGCCGGTGCGGATTCGGCGCGGCGTTCGAACCGGTAATAGGCTGGCGGAACGTGCTCGAGCCTGATCCGGCGTGTTCCCCAGGCGATGGCCATGCGGCCGACGCTGCGGTAGGGACCGATCATCGACGGCGCGGCTTGCACCTCATAGAGTCCTGGCGTGAGCAAGCGCGCCGACAGGGTCAAGCCGCCGCCGCGGGTATCGTGACGGATGCCGGCAAACGGGCGCGCCAGCGGTTCGCCGATGAAAATGCCCTGTCCCGGCATCTGCACGCTTTTCCAATAGGCCTCGATCAGCGTTTCGCCTTGCAGGTAGTGCGCCATGACAATGCCGGGAACCGGAAACTTGGCGGGGAAATTGCACGGCTCGACCACCGCGCCGTAGCTGCCGGTGGCGCCGGCTTCCAGCCAGCGCAGGCTGCTCATCTGGCCGCCGCCGAACAGGTCGCCGCCGGCCGAAGTGAGATGATCCGCGATGGCGCCGGGCAGGAAACGGTTGCTGTCGATGCCCGCTACCTGAGTCAGTCCGGTGAAGTAGAACATCACGTCGGGCTTGTTTTCGAGGGTGTTGGCTTCGACGATGTCGGTCGGCATGACGGACTGCATCAGCGCGCGCACGGATGCGTAGCCGGCAGCACGCACGTTGCGGTTCTTGTCATTCGTGCTGACGAGGTAGGCGGTGCCGGCCGGATTGCTGCCGTCGGACGCCACGCCGCGGTCGATCAGCTTCTTCGCTTCGGCCACGCTGGCCCCGGCCAGACTCATGGCCGGGCGCATGTGATAGACGGCATAGGGCCGCGTCACGCTGCTGTTGAAATACGGGCTCGGCTGCGTCGGTTTGCAGCTGTTGGCACACCAGGCGGGATCGAAGCCGAAGGCGAAGGCGGACGTGATCGACATGCAGTCCACCCGGTACGGCTGCGCCCAGGTCAACGCATAAGCTTGCACGTTCTTCGGCGTCTTGCGGTCGACAAGACGTTTGAGGTTGACGAATTCCTCGCGTGAGAGCGTGCTGCGTCCGGGCTTGAAGCGCACATGAATCAAATTGACGACGGGGATGCCGCGCTTTTCCCGGTAGTACGCGGCGATCGCCACGCTGTCGGGATCGTCGTCGTTGACGATCACGCCGAGCTGGTTGGCATCGAGGCCGGGTTGCGGAAAATGGGTCAGGACCGGCTCCGTCGGCGCGGCATGCGCGCCGGCATGCAGCAGCCACGCTGCAACGACGGCACGCGCAAACCGCATGGCCGTCAGGCGAGGCGTTGCACGCATTCCCGCACCAGCGCCGGGCCGCGATAGATCAGGCCGGAATACAGCTGCACCAGCGACGCGCCGGCATCGATCTTTTCGCGCGCATCGTCGCCCGAGAGGATGCCACCGACGCCGATGATCGGCACTTCATTCTTCAGATGGCGCGCCAGTTCGCGTACCACCCGGGTGGATGCCGCACGCACCGGCGCGCCGGACAGGCCGCCGGTCTCCTCAGCATTGGGCAGGCCGGCGACGGCATCGCGCGCGATCGTGGTGTTGGTGGCGATCACCGCGTCGATGCGGTGCATCATCAGCAGCGCGGCGATCGCGGCGATCTGCGCGTCGTCGAGGTCGGGCGCGATCTTCAGCGCAATGGGGACATATTTGCCGTGCTGTTGCGCCAGCTCGGACTGGCGTAGCTTGATTGCGGAGAGCAGCGCGTCGAGCGCCTCGTCTCTCTGCAGCTCGCGCAGGTTCTGCGTGTTGGGCGAGGAGATGTTCACCGTCACGTAACGTGCATGCGCGTAGACCTTGTCGAGGCAGGTCAGGTAATCGTCGACCGCATGTTCGTTCGGCGTGTCCTTGTTCTTGCCGATGTTGATCCCGAGCACGCCCCTGAAGCTGCTCGACTGGACATTGCGCACCAGATTGTCGACCCCAAGATTGTTGAAGCCCATGCGGTTGATGATGGCTTCGGCCGCGGGCAGGCGGAACATGCGCGGCGTAGGGTTGCCCGGTTGCGGGCGCGGTGTCACCGTGCCGATCTCGATGAAGCCGAAGCCCAGGTCGGCCAGCGCGCCGATGTGCGCGCCGTCCTTGTCGAGCCCGGCAGCGAGGCCCACGGCATTGGGGAAGTCGATGCCCATCACGTGCACGGGCGTTCCCGCCGCGCGCGGCAGCAGCTTCAACAGGCCCAGTGCGTGCGCGACGTCGAGGCTGGCGAGAGTGAAGCCGTGCGCGTCTTCGGGGTCGAGCGAGAAGAGGGCAGGCCGGATCAGCGGATAAAACATGGGATCAGGAAGCGGAATGGGAGGGAAGAGGGCGGCGGGTGGCCGCCTCGACCGAACCGGCCGAGGGGTCGTCGAACACCGCCTGGTCGAAGGCTTTTTCGCTCTTGGCGACGATGCAGCTGACCGCGCAGTCGCCGGTGACGTTGGTCACGGTGCGCATCATGTCGAGCAGGCGGTCGACGCCGATGATGAGGGCGATGCCTTCGACCGGCAGGCCCACCTGGCCGAGCACCATGGTGAGCGTGACCAGGCCGACTGCAGGGATGGCGGCGGTGCCGATCGAGGCCAGCGTGGCGGTCAGCACGACCAGCAGGTAATCGGTGAATCCCAGGTCGATGCCGTAGACATTGGCGATGAACACGGTGGCCACGCCCTGCATCATGGCGGTGCCGTCCATGTTGATGGTGGCGCCCATCGGCACCGTGAACGAGGCGACGCTGTTCTTCACGCCCATCTTGTATTCCACCGTGCGCAGCGTGACCGGAATGGTGGCGCCGGAGCTGGCGGTGGAAAAGGCGAACGCCGCCGGGTCGCGCATTTTTCTCAGGAAGGTGAGCGGGTTGAGCGAAGCCAGCAGCTTCAGCAGCAGGGGATAGACGCCGAAGACCTGGATGGCCAGCGCGCCGGTCAGGGTGAGGAAATAGGCGGCGAGCGGCAGCAGAATGTCCAGGCCCTGGCTGGCGAAGGTACGGGTGATCAGCGCGAAGACGCCATACGGGGCGAGCCGCATGATCCATTCGACCATGTGCATGATGACCACGTCGAGATCGCCGAAGAAATTGAGCACATGCTTGCCGCGTGCGCCGGACATCGTCACCGCCACGCCGAACAGCAGCGCGAACACGATGATCTGCAGCATGTTGCCTTCGGCCATGGCTGCGACCGGGTTGGTCGGCACCATGTCGATCAGCACCTGGGTAAGCGGCGGCGCCGGCTTGCCGTTGAAGCTGGCGGCCGTGCTGCCGGCATTGAAGCCCTGTCCTGGCCCGACGATTCCCGCCAGTGTCAGCGCGATCGTGACGGCGATCGCTGTCGTGGCCAGATACAGCGCCAGCGATTTTATGCCGATGCGGCCCAGCGCATTCAGGTCCGACAGCGAGGTGACGCCGGCCACCAGCGACACGAACACCAGCGGCACCACCATCATTTTCAATGCCGCCACGAAGACCGAGCCGACCACATATAGCAGGCCATCGACCAGAACCAGTTGCACCCAGTCTGCCGTCCCCAGCCGATTGAGGATGACGCCCAGCACGATGCCCGCGAGCATCGCGATCACGATCTGGCGGGTGAGGTGGCGGGATCCGGGCGCGGGCATGCGGTTCAGTGCAGTTTCGACATGGCGCGAGTTTAACAGGGCAGCGCCACGAAGCTGTCGCAGAGCGGGCGGGCGATGTTATCCTGAACTTACGCGCGCTTGTGCGTGTCTGTCTGGTCCAATGCCAACCTTGTTTGTTCACTCATCGACGAATCCATGACTACCCCGTTCTTTCTGCAAAGACTCATATTGATTTTCAGCGTACTGATCGCCCCGGCTGCCTGGAGCGCCTCCCTCGTCCCACCGCCCCCGGAGTTGGCCGCTAAATCCTGGGTGCTGATGGACGCGGCCAGCGGCAACGTTCTGGTCGACCACCAGGGTGAGATGCATCTGCCCCCCGCCAGCCTGACCAAGCTGATGACCGCCTACATCGCGACGCAGGAAATCAAGCACGGCCGGCTGCACGAAAACGACATGGTTACCATCAGCGAAAAAGCCTGGCGTACGGGCGGTTCGAAGATGTTCGTCAAAGTGGGGAACAAGGTCTCGGTCGATGACCTGTTCCACGGCATCATCATCCAGTCGGGCAACGACGCCAGCGTGGCGCTGGCCGAGCATATCGCCGGCGACGAAGATGCTTTCGCCGCGATGATGAACGCGGAAGCCAAGCGGCTCGGCATGAAGGACACCCACTTCATGGACGCCACCGGCCTGCCCAATCCCGGCCATTATTCGAGCGCCCGCGACATGGCTGTCCTGGCGCGCGCCATCATCTATGCCGATCCTGCCCACTATGCGCTCTATGCGCAGAAGGATTTCACCTGGAACGGCATCCACCAGCCCAACCGCAACCTGCTGCTGTGGCGCGATGACGGCGTCGATGGCCTGAAGACTGGCCATACGGAAGAAGCCGGCTACTGCATGGTGGCCTCGGCCCAGAAGAATGGCGAACGTCTGATTGCCGTCGTATTCGGTACCGACAGCGAGGCCGCGCGCGCCACCGAAACCGCCAAGCTGCTGGGCTATGGCTTCCGATTCTTCGAGACCAAGATGTTCAACAAGAAGGGTGATGTACTGGCTGCAGCGCCTGTCTGGAAAGGGGCTGCGCGCACCGTCAAGGCGGGCGCAAGCGAAGATCTGGCCGCCACCGTGGCCCGCGGCGAAGCCGCCAAGCTCACCACCCAGCTCGTGTTGAAGCCGACCCTGATCGCCCCGGTGAAACAGGGTGACGTCATTGGCAAGGTCGAAATCCGCCAGGGTGACAAGGTGATCAAGCAGGCCGATGTGGTCGCATTGGAGAACGTGGATGAAGGCGGCTTCTTCCGCCGCATGTGGGACAGCATCCGGCTGTTCTTCAAGGGCTTGTTCGGCTGAGTAGTCATACGTAAATGAGAGAGAGCGACCCCTCGAGAGAGGGGTCGCTTTTTTTTGCCGCTGGCGTTGGGTTCTTTGTCCGGTATCGGCCGCGGATTCAACCTGTCATTGTCGCCGACCAGTATGAACCGTGGCATAGCTACGCAAACGGGATGATGCAGCCAGCGTTCGAACAGTATTGCAACTGGCTCGAAAGCGTCCGGTAACGCGGGGTAAGGATTCAGGAGGGGCTGGCACGACAATTGCGTGGTGTAAATCCAGCGTCAAAATCATGATGTTCAGCGCCCCGAATCTGGAACACTTTGTTTCAAATCGTTCAATGCCCGGGGCGGTCCACGATCCAGAAATTGCAGGAAGGAGATCTTGTCACTGCAACGTTCGGTTTTACGGCTTCAGTTTAAGTAAGAAAGATACTGTCGAGTTCAACGGCTTAATCAATAAAAGTGGAGGAATGAAGATGTCCATTCTTGATCCAAATAGCGACGCCAAGAACAAATTGAAAATAGCGTCTTTGGTTGAGGCCGAAGAAGCCTTTCTCGCCAAAGCCAGAACAAACGCCAATTCAGTTTATTTTAGTCAACATCATATTGAGCCGGCAAAGCCTGTAAAAGGTGAGTCTTCTAAAGGCGTTGATCCTCTTCAGCGACCACAAAATCGGCGCCATTTCCTGGCTTCCGTCGCGGTGCTCGCCAGTTCAAGCGTTGCTGGAAGGGCCATTGCGCAAACCACCACGCCCCCGGAAGGCAAAGCGCCCCCCGGTGCGGTATGGCGGTCGGTCCCCGAAGATGCCACGAAAATTCCAGGCACCGCCATTGGCGAAGACGGGGGTTACGGGACGCGCTCCCAGTTCGAAACTGAGGTTCGTTGGCGCTTTGGTACCAAGACCCCCCTCTCCTCTTGGTCGATGACGCCACTGGAGCATGGCGTAGGCATTATTACTCCGTCAGGGCTGCATTTCGAACGGGATCATGGTGGCATCGCCACAATTGATCCGGCCACGCACAAGGTGTTTGTGCACGGGATGGTGAAACAGCCAAAGAAATTCTCGATGCTGGACGTGAAGCGCTTCCCGTCGATATCCCGAATTCTTTTCATTGAATGTTCTGGCAACGGTCTCACGGAGTGGTCGAAGCCCACGTTGAAAACCGTACAAGGCACGCACGGTCTCGTCTCGACTTCCGAATGGACGGGGGTTCCGCTGTCGACCATCCTGAACGAAGTGGGTGTCAAATCCGGCGCCAAATGGTTGCTCGTGGAGGGCGGCGACGCTGCGGTCATGACGCGAAGCATCCCAATCGACAAGGCAATGAAAGATTGTTTCCTGGCCTATGGACAGAATGGGGAGGCGATCCGTCCTGAACAAGGCTATCCGTTACGTCTGATCGCGCCGGGATACGAGGGCAATACGCATATCAAGTGGGTTCGCCGAATCGAGTTGTCTGACAAGCCGTTCATGACGCGTGAAGAAACCTCGAAATATACCGACCTGCTTCCCAGCGGCAAGGCGGTGCAATTTTCCTTGATTATGGATGCCAAGTCGGTCATTACGCGACCATCCGGAGAAATGACGCTCTCAGGCCCCGGTTTTTATGAAATTACGGGATTGGCGTGGTCCGGACGCGGACGCATAAAACGTGTCGATGTATCTACGGATGGAGGGAGAACATGGAGGCCTGCGGATCTGCAAGGCCCGATCCTTCCGATTTGTCAGACACGCTTTCGTTTTCCTTGGGTATGGGACGGTAAAGAAGCGATTTTGCAAAGCCGTTGCGTGGATGAAACCGGGTACGTCCAACCGACGCTTGGGCAACTTATTGAGGTTCGGGGTTTAAATGGCCCGATTGGCTCGATCTACCATCTCAATGCAATCCAAAGCTGGAAAGTTGATACCGAGGGGAGAGTCAGCAATGTTCACTACTACTAAACTCTTTTTACAGGTAACGGCGTGCGGCGCTCTATTCGCATTGAATACGTATGCCGTGGGCGCAGATCCGGTGCGGTATGGATTTGGAGAGCCGGCATCTGCACACGACCTGCAGGATTTCGTGTCGTCTTTGCCGGATGGACGGGATCTGCCGGCGGGCAGTGGCACGATTTCAAGGGGCAAACAGGTTTACGACGAAAAGTGTGCCTCCTGCCATGGGCAAAAAATGGAGGGCGGCGTAGGCGATCGCCTGCTCGGCGGAAGGGGAACACTGGTGAACAATGATCCCAAGAAAGCGCCGGTCAAGACGGTTGAAAGCTATTGGCCCTACGCAACGACATTGTTTGACTACATCAAGCGTGCCATGCCGTTCTATACGCCAGGGTCATTGACGAATGACGAGGTCTATTCGGTAACCGGGTACATCCTGTCTGAAGCCAATATTCTTAAAGGCGATGAGCCCATCACTGCGGAAAGTCTGGCAAAAGTCGCCATGCCGAATCGCGACGGATTCATCCCGGATCACCGGCCAGATCATTTTAAACCGGCAGACAAGCATCCTCGCCTGCGCTAGTCGAGTGCTCCATATGGTGTCCACTTCTGACGGCATATCCGAAAAAGTCTGACACTGGGTTCATTCTCATTCTTTGTTTCCCTGACGTAAAAAGAGCCGCTGATGCGGCTCTTTTTACGTCAGATGACAGGGTTGCTTACTTCTTCGCTGTCCGCCGCAGGCGGTTCAACAACCGTCGCGCTAACTCGCCGAACAGCTCGGTCTGTGTCGGATGCGGGAAGATCGCCTTGGCGACCTGGGTCAGCGTCATCTCGCCGGCCACCATCATCACGCCGATACCGATCAGGGTGTCGGTATGGTCGGCGAGGTAGTGCACGCCGATGATGCGGCCTGTGGCCTTGTCGGCCACCAGCTTGATCATGCCCTCGGTTTCGCCGGTGATCATCGCCTTGGCGTCGATGCTCATCGGCATCTTGGCTTCCACCGCGTCGATGCCCTTGGCCTTGGCCTGCGCCACCGACAGGCCGACGAAGCCGGCCTGCGGACGCGAGAAGGTGACGCCACAGTCCTTGTCCTGGTCGTATTCGCTGGAATGGCCGAGCAGGTTGCTGGCGGCGACACGGCCCTGGGTGGCGGCGGTGTGGGCCAGCATGTAGCCGCCGATGACGTCGCCCACCGCGTAGATATGCGGCGCACTGGTCTGGCAGCGGGCGTTGACCTTGATCGCCGCCCCGTCGAGCTCGACGCCGACCTTGTCGAGGTTGAGCTTGCGGGTGTCGGGGCGCTTGCCGGTCGCCATCAGGACGACGTCGCAGTCGAATACCGACTCGACGCCTTCTTTATTTGCGTAGCGCAGCTTCATCGTGCCCGGTTTGCCGCTCGCTTCCTTGATGTCGGCGCTGGTGACGACGGTGATTTCCTTCTCCAGCGAGGCGATCAGGGTCCTGGCGATTTCCTCTTCGACTTCGGCGAGGATGCGTTCGTTGCGCTCCAGCATCAGCACCTCGGTGCCGAAGTCGCGGAAGATCTGCGCCATTTCCACGCCGATCACGCCGCCGCCGACGATGCCGAGTTTCTTCGGCGGGGTGGCGAGGTTCCAGATGGTGTCGGAGGTGACCACGCCGCCGGTCGCCAGGTTCTCGCGCGCGCCGGGAATCGGCGGCACGAAGGCGGGGGCGCCGGTGGCGATGACCGCCGCGCCGAAGCTGACGGTGTAGGGCTCGCCCTCGACCGGGGTGATCTTCAGCGTGTGGGCGTCGACGAATTCGCCGTAGCCTTCGCGCACGTCGATCTTCATGCCCTTGTCGGCCTTCAGCGCCATGTCGCCGCGGCTCGTCTGCACCCAGCGACGATGCTTCTCGACCTGTGCCCAGTTGAGCGCGGGGGTGTTGGTGCCATCGACACCCATTTCGGCGTCGTGCGCGCGATTACGGATGACGTCGGCCGCGGCGCGCCAGGCCTTGGACGGGATGCATCCGCGCCACAGGCATTCGCCGCCGGGGAAGGGCTCGTTGTTGACCATCATGACCTTGATGCCGTGATCGGCGAGGTCACGTGCGCAGTCTTCGCCGCCGGGGCCACCGCCCACGACGACCACCGGGAAGTCCCAGTTGCCTTCGGGGATCGGCGACACCGGGGCGCTGGTGGTGACGGCTGCCGTGCCCGTTGCCTCACCCCTCACCCCTGACGCCTCACCGGCCATCCACGCCTCGGGTGCCTCGATGGTCTGCTTCAGGGTTGCCAGGTACAGGGCGACGTCGGCACCATTCAGCACGCGGTGGTCGCCAGTGATGGTGAACGGGGTGCCCTGCGGGCCATTGGCGGCAATCGCCAGGATCGCGGAAATGCCGGGGGTGGGGATCGCGGTGAAGTGCGACACGCCCAGCATGCCCATGTTGGAAATGGTGAAGGTGGGATTGGAATACTCGGCCGGCGCCAGTTTCCTGACCCGGGCGCGCTCGACGAGGCCGGTCCAGTCTGACTGCAGCGCCTCCAGCGGCTTCTTCTCGATGCCGTGCAGGATCGGCACCACCAGGCCGCCGTCGTTCGACATCACGGCCACGCCGAAGTCGTGGTTGCTGCGCTCGACCAGCTTGTCGACCGGCTGGTAGGCCCAGTTCATGCGCGGGAATTTCGCCATCGCGACCGAACAGGCCTTGGCGATTGCCACCGTCACCGAAACCTTGTTTGCCTTGGCGGCGGCGGTCAGCGCGGCGGTATTGATGTTCACCGTGACGTTGAAGGTCGGTAGCGTGAGCGAGGCGGTCATCGCATGGCTCACGGCCTTTTCCATCGAGGTCATCGCGCGACCCTGGCCCGGCACGTCGACCTGCGGCAGTGAATGGGCGACTTCCTGCATCGAGGGACGTGCGCGCGCCACGTCGGCGGCGACGATGACGCCGGACGGGCCGGTACCGGCAAGGCCAGTGAGGTTCACGCCCAGCTGCGCCGCCACCTTGCGCGCATAGGGACTGGCCTGGCGGCCTTGCGGACGCGCCACCGGTGGCACGTTGCCGGCCGCGGAAATCTGCGTGGGCGCAGCCTTGGGCGTGGGAATGTGCGCTGGTTTGTCGGCGGACGGCGGTGCCACCTTGTGGGTGTTCTGGACCTTGTGGTCGGCACTGATGGTGACGCCGGTATCGTTCGCTTTCGATGCGTCGTCGACGATGAAGGCCATCGGGTGGCCGACCTCGACCACGCTGCCGACGTCGGCGATCGGGCCGGAGAGGAAGCCCTCCTGGAATACCTCGACGTCCATGATGGCCTTGTCGGTTTCCACGGTGGCGACGATGTCGCCGCGCTTGATGACGTCGCCCGGCTGTTTTTCCCAGGTGACGACCACGCCCTCGGTCATGGTGTCCGAGAGCTGCGGCATCACGATCGGCGTGCCGGCGTGGTGCGGGATCATCTCGGTCTGCGCCTGCTCTTCCACCACTTCGTCGGCGGCAATCGCCACGTCGCCTGCGGTGTCGGTGATGTAGCCAAGTGCCGCGCCGACGGCGATGGTCGCGCCGACGTCGGCCAGCGGACCGGCCAGATAACCGGCCTTGAACACTTCGACGTCCATGATGGCCTTGTCGGTTTCCACGGTGGCGACGATGTCGCCGCGTTCGACCTTGTCGCCCGGCTGTTTTTCCCAGGTGACGACCACGCCCTCGGTCATGGTGTCCGAGAGCTGCGGCATCGTGATGGCGTAATGTTGGGACATATGTATTTCCGTGAGGGGTTAGGGGTGAAGGGTGAGGATAGGTAATGACGCCAGCGAATGTTCCTGACGCCTTACCCCTTACGCCTTACTCTCAATCACGCCTTACCGAAAATCTTCAGAACGGCCTTCACCACGTCCTCGTGGTCGGGAATCGCCGCTTTTTCCAGCGTGTGGTTGTAAGGCTGCGGCACCAGTGCCGAATGCACGCGCACCGGCGCTGCATCCAGTTCGAAGAAGCATTCCTCGTTGATGATGGCGATGACCTCGGAACCGACGCCGACCGGCGCTTCATCTTCTTCGGCGATGACGGCGCGGTGGGTCTTGCTGACCGATGCCTTGATGCCGGCGCGATCCAGCGGCGACAACGAATAGAGGTCGACGACCTCGGCCGAGATGCCGTACTGCTTGTCGAGGATCTCGGCGGCCTTGAGGCACCAGTGCACCGAGATGTTGTAGCCGAAGAGCGTCACGTCGGTGCCGGCACGCGCGATGTCGGAGCCTTCCAGCGGGTGGAAATATTCGCCGTCCGGCACTTCGCCCTTCATGTTGTACATCAGTTCGTGTTCGTTGATGAACACCGGATCGTCGCAGCGGATCGCCGATTTCAACAGGCCGTAGGCCTGTTTGGGGTTGGATGGGGTGACGACGCGCAGGCCGGCGATGCCCATGAACACCTTTTCCATGCGCGCCGAGTGCTGCGCGCCAAGCTGGTGCGCGGCGCCGCCGGCGGAGCGGAACACGCACGGCGCGGTGAGCTGGCCGCCCGACATGTAGCGCACCTTGGCGGCGGAGTTGAACATCTGGTCCATCGCCAGCCAGGCGAAGTTGACCGACATGATCTCGATGACCGGACGCACGCCGAGGAAGGAGGCGCCGATGCCGAGACCGGTGAAGCCACCTTCGGAGATGGGGGTATCCATCACGCGCAGCGGGCCGTATTTTTCGTACAGGCCCTTGGTCGCCTTATAGGTGCCGCCGGCCACGCCGATGTCTTCGCCCATGCAGATGACGAGCGGGTCGCGTGCCATTTCTTCGTCGTGGGCGCGTTGAATCGCTTCCCAGTACATGATGTTTGCCATGCTGTCTTTTCCTTAAAACCTTAAGCGGCCTTGCCCGTGAGCCACGGGAGCTGGGTTGCGCGATCGGCAAAAACGTATTTCTCGAGATCCTCGACGCGCGGTTCGGGCGATTCCTCGGCGAACTTGATGACTTCGTTCTCGATGTAGGCGTCGGTTTCCTTTTCCAGCGTCTCGAAGTCGGCCATGCTCATCGCGCCGTCCTTGACCAGGCGGTCGCGCAGGATGAAGATGGGGTCGCGCTGTTTCCACAGTTCTTCCTCTTCGCGCGAACGGTAGCCGCGTGAATCGGACATCGAATGGCCGCGATAGCGGTAGGTCATCAGTTCGAGGAAGTAGGGGCCGTTGCCCGAGCGCACATGGTCGACTGCCTTGCGCGCGGCTTCGTAAACGATTTCGATATCCTGGCCGTCGCATTCGTCGGCCGGGATGTTGTAGGCGGCGACGCGCTTGTGCTGGTGCACCACGGCGGTGGAACGCTCGATCGAGGTGCCGATGCCGTACAGGTTGTTTTCGCAGACGAACAGCACCGGCAGTTTCCACAGCGCGGCCATGTTCAGCGTCTCGTGGAACACGCCCTGGTTGTTGGCGGCATCGCCGAGGAAACAGATGGCGATCTCGTCGCCGCCCTTGAGCTGGATCGCCTTGGCGATGCCGGCCGCGAGCGGGAAGGGGCCGCCGACCAGGGCGTAGCCGCCCATGAAGCGCTTGTCGCCGTCGAAGATGTGCATCGAACCGCCGCGTCCCTTGGAGGAGCCGGTTTCCTTGCCATACAGTTCGGCCATCACGGCTTTCGGATCGGCGCCGCACTTGATCGCGTGGACGTGATCGCGGTAGCCGGTGATCACATAGTCGTGGCCGGGGCGTGCGGCCTCCATCACGCCGTTGCAGCAGGCTTCCTGGCCGGGGTAGAGGTGGAGGAAGCCGCCGATCTTGCGTTCGATGTAGGCCTGATAGCAGCGCTCTTCAAAACGGCGGTGCAACACCATTTCGCGCAGCACGCGTTTCTTGTCTTCAATCTTCATTCGGTTACCCTTAATGGATGGGCTCGGAAAAAGCGCCGGAAAAATTCAAACGCGCAATTATCCGGTAAACCCCGCCAACCATCAAGAAAAACGCCACCCCCAAGGAACCCACATGCTGCCTAAACTCGCTGAAAACAAACAGGAAATCACAGCCAAATCACTGGAGGATGCAGGCCATGCGATCGTGCTGTTGCCGGTGTCGAAAACCTTGCCGGACGTGCCGGGCAGCGCCGAACTCAAGGCCGTGATGAAGCGACGCGAGCTCAAGGTGGACGCGCTGGCGAAGTCGCCGGTGGCGGTGCAGCTGACCGGCGGCACGCTTGCGGTGTTCGCCATGCTCAAGGCCGATGCCAGCACCTTCGAAACCCATGAACTGGTGCGCAAGGCGCTTGCGCACCTGATGGCCGAGCATCCGAAATCGCTGGCGCTGGCCGTGTTCGGCGACGAGGCATTCAAGGCGCGTGCTGCCGAGGCGGCGGTGTATACCGCGTTGGTCAACGCCGTGCCGCTGCCGTCGCGCAAATCCAAAACCGACACGGTGCTCAAGCGCGTGCAGCTGTTCGGCTACAAGTCGGCCAGCGGCTTTGCCCGCGCGCAGGCCCTGGCCGAAGGCAATCTCCTGACCCGTAGCCTCACCGTGCAGGGGCCGGACGAACTCACGCCCGGCGTCTACCGCAAACGGATCAAGACGCTGGCCAAGCAGTACGGCTGGACGGTCGAGGAATACAGCTTCGACAAACTGAAGAAGATGGGTGCCGGTGCCTTCTGCGCGGTGGCGCAGGGCTCGCCTGCCAGGGACGCGGCGATCGTGCGCGTCAGCTACCAGGGCAAGGCCGGCAAGGCCAGGCCCGTCGCCTTCGTCGGCAAGGGCATCTGCTTCGACACCGGCGGCCACAACCTCAAGCCGGCCAAGTACATGCAGGGAATGCACGAGGACATGAACGGTTCGGCGGTCGTGCTGGGCATCCTCGCCACGGCATCGAAGCTGAAACTGCCGGTCGCGCTGGACGGCTGGGTCGCGCTCGCCGAAAACCACATCAGCCCGCAAGCCTACCGGCAGAACGAAGTGATCACGGCGCTCAACGGCACCACCATCGAAGTCGTCCATACCGACGCCGAAGGCCGCATGGTGCTGGCCGACACGCTGACGCTGGCGGCCAGGGCCAAGCCCGCGCTCATCGCCGACTTCGCCACGCTCACAGGCTCCATGCACTACGCACTCGGCAGCCGCATGTCCGGCGTGTTCGCCACCTCCAGCGCGCTCGCGCACTCGGCTTCGCGCGCGGCGACGGTGAGCGGCGAACGCATCGTCGTCTTTCCCTACCCCGAGGACTACGACAGCAGCCTCGATTCGACCGTGGCCGACGTCAAGCAGTGCAGCATGGAAGGCGAAGCCGACCACATCCTCGCCACCCGCTTCCTGTCGCGTTTTGTCGGCGACACGCCGTGGCTGCACATGGATCTGTCCGGCCACAGCTGCAAGGGCGGGCTGGGTGCGGTGATGAGCGACGCCAATGGCTTTGGCGTGGCGTGGGGGCTGGCATTGCTGGACGGGCTTCAGGCGTAAGAAAAACCCCACTCGATCGGTGACCATGACGCCGACCCCAGGCAGCGTTGCCATCGAGCCTCTCTACGCCGACGACACCCTGCTGGTATTCGACAAGCCCAGCGGCCTGCTGGCCGTGCCGGGGCGCGGTGTCGACAAGCAGGATTGCCTGAGTGCGCGGGTGCAGGCCCGTTATCCCGATGCCTTGATCGTACATCGGCTCGACATGGCCACGTCCGGTTTGATGGTGATGGCGCGCGGCGCGGAGGCGCAGCGCGCACTGAGCGTGGCCTTCGCGGCACGCGAGGTGTCGAAGCGCTACGTCGCAATCGTGGCCGGCAGACTGGACGCTGTGCCGGGCGGTTGGGGAACGATCGACCTGCCCATCATCGTCGACTGGCCCAGGCGGCCACTGCGGATGGTCGATCGCATTCACGGCAAGCCGAGTCTCACTCGCTGGCGCGTGCTGGAAGTCGACGAAACCGGAGCGCGCACGCGCGTCGAGCTCGAACCCGTGACCGGCCGTTCGCATCAGTTGCGCGTCCATCTGCGCGAGTTGGGCCATCCCATCCTGGGCGATACCCTGTATGCGCCGCCGGATGTGCAGGCCCAGGCTGGTCGTCTGCTCTTGCATGCCTGCGTCTTGCGCTTCGCCCATCCGCTGACCGGCGAAGCGCTCGTGTTCGAGCGTTCGGCGCCATTCTGACGGATTCCGATCGGGAGCTCTGCTTCGATCTCATCGGGCCTTGCCCATGACTGTGCGGCACGCTGTCGTCACACGCAGTCACACCGCTGTCATTTGGCACAAGTACATTCCCCATCCTCTCTGCTCCATCCTTGGCGTCGTATGCCGACCGAACCCGGAATTCGGGCGTTCGAGGAATCCGTACTCGTTCAATACATAGGTAGGAAATGTCGTTCGCAAACATGAAAATTGGCGCCCGGATGGGCGCCGGATTCGGTCTGGTTCTGGTCCTGATGCTGCTGGTTGCAGCGTTCGGCCTGATACGGATGTCGCAGATTCAGGGCCATCTTGACCAGGTGACGGGGGATCACATGGTCAAGATCAAACTGGTCGGCACCATGCGCGATACGTTGCAAACCGTCGCCATCTCGGTCCGCAATCTTGTCCTGCTGACGGACGACGGCGCCATGGAAGCCGAAGCGAAGCGTATCCAGGCGCAGCGGACGCTGTATGCCGAGGCAAGCAGGAAACTGGCCGCCATGGTAACGGGCGAGGAGGAAAAATCGCGGCTCGCCAGGATTGCAGCGGCGCGCGCAAAGACCGATCCCCTGCTCGACAAGGCAATGGGGTTTGCGCTTGGCAACCCCATTGCGGCGACCCAGGTGCTGGTCGATGAGGCACGCCCGGCACAGGAGCAATGGATCAAGGCCCTGGAAGACATGGCCGGGCTTCAGGAAAAGGGAAGTGCCCGGGCCGTGGCGGACGCGGAGGCGGCCTATGCCAGTGCGCGCGTGTTCATGCTTTTCATGATGGTCTTGTCGCTGGGTCTCGGCAGCTTGGCCGCCTGGCTGATCACGCGTTCCATCACGACTCCGATCAAGCATGCAGTGAAGCTTGCCCGCATTGTTTCAACCGGCGACCTGACGCAGCGTATCGACATCCACTCCACGGATGAAGTCGGCCAGCTGATGCAAGCGCTCAAAGACATGAACGCCAGCCTCGTGACCATCGTTGGCCAGGTGCGTCACGGCACCGAGACCATCGCCGTTGCCTCACGTGAGATCGCCTCCGGCAACGCCGACCTGTCGTCGCGTACCGAATCGCAGGCCTCGAGCCTGGAAGAGACCGCCTCCTCGATGGAAGAGCTGACCAGCACC
>NZ_MEGP01000017.1:0-35120 GCF_001725555.1 Thiobacillus sp. SCN 63-57
GTTTCTGCCTCAACCCAAAGCCAGGCATTGAATGCCGTGGTGTTCCTGTATGAGAGCGTCTTGTCCAAGCCTTTAGGGGAAATGACAGGCCTCAAACGGGTACAGCAGCGTCATCGTGTTCCGGTGGTACTGACCAAGCAAGAGACCAAGGCGGTTCTGGGATTGATGGAAGGAACGACACGATTAATGGCTGAGCTGATTTATGGGGCAGGTCTCAGGGTGCATGAATGTGTCACGCTCAGGGTCAAGGACGTTGATCTGGGAGCCAGGACGGTCAACATCCGAGACAGCAAAGGGAGCAAGGACCGGACTAGCGTCCTGCCGGCGCAATTATGCGGCCCTCTGGAAAAGCATCTGCTCAGGGTGGCGATTCTGCACAAGGAAGACCTGGCCCAGGGCACGGGCCTAGCGCCTATGCCGAATGCGCTGGCCAAGAAGTACCCGTCAGCCTCATCCACTTTTGCCTGGCAGTTCGTCTTTCCGTCCGCCGTATTGCGGCCCTGGGGTGACTCCGGCCGAATGGTGCGCTGGCACGCGTCAGACTCAACGATCCAGCGGGCATTTAAACAAGCTTTACACCGAGCAGGGATTCATAAGCACGCGAGTGTCCATACGCTTCGTCACAGCTTTGCCACACATCTGCTGGCTTCTGGCACGGACATCCGAACAATCCAGTTACTCCTGGGTCATCGCAGCCTTCAAACAACAATGATCTATACGCATGTAAATCAGGTCATGAAAACCGTTACAAGCCCACTGGACGATCTTTGAGTAGCGCTTAAGAGCATGTCTGCTTCCTGGCTGGGAGCAGACACTCTCATGGATTTCCTTAGAGGCCGCTTTGGCCGAGGAACAGCCGGTCCCGGCTAGTGCATGAACTTCCGCTTCGGGCCGTTATAAGTCATCTCCCCTCGCCGCCAGCCACGCCCGCCATCCGCCGTATTCCGTAATGTCCCGCGCATCGGCCACACCGATGCCTTCGCAGATGAATCCGTTCACGACCGACCCATCGGCCAGTTCCAGCTTGCCGATGCCCAACGGCGCGGGAATGCCGGCGACGAAAGAACCGAACTGGCTGGCGGGCATTTCCCAGACTTCGCAGGCGATGGCGGCACCGCCTTCCTGTACCTGGATGAGACCGGGGCGCTTGCCGTCGGGCAGGGCGAAAAGGCGGTATTTGGCAGCAGTCTGCGTGGCGCTCACCAGGCGTGCGTTGCGTCCGGTGAGTTGGACATTCAAGGGCAGGCCGCTCAGATGGGCGCCGACGACGGCCACCCGTACCTGGCCGCTCGGCAGCAGATTCAGCGGTTCGGCAGGCGGCAGCGCGTGATCGGTTGCACCCAGCTTGCCACCGAGCGCCTGCTGCACGCGCGACGCCAGATGCAGCAACGGGCCGTCCTGATGTGGCGGCGCGATCAGGGTGACGCCGAACGGCAGGCCGTCGGACTGGAATCCGGCCGGCAGGGCGGTGGCGGCCAAGTCCAGCAGATTCATGAAGTTGGTGTAATAGCCGAGGTTGGAATTGAGGCGGATGGGGTCGGCTTCCATTTCGTCCACGCGATAGATCGTGCCGGCGGTGGGGGTGAGCATGACGTCGATGTCGTTCCATACCGCGTCGCATGTCCGCTTGAGTGCGCGCAATGTGTAGAGATGGGCAAAGGTGTCGGCGGCGCTGATGCCGCGGCCGCCGGCGATGATCTCGCGCACGGGCGGAAAAACCGTGTCCGCTTGCGTGTCGAAGAAGTCGCGAATGGCCAGGTAGCGCTCGGCAACCCAGGGTCCGCCGTAGAGCAGGCGTGCGGTGTCAAGGAAGGGGCCGAGGTCGATTTCGACCGCTGTGCCGCCGAGCGATTTCAGTCTTTCCACGGACACGTCAAATAGCCGTTCCGCGTCGGCGTTGCCGAAGAATTGCAGGTCCTTCCGCATCGGCACGCCGAACCTGAAATGCCCGGCACGGCCGAAGTCAAAGCCGTGCGGCGCCAGCGGGCGCGAGTATTCGTCCTCGGCATCGAAGCCGGCGGCGACCGCCAGCACGCGTTCGGCATCCTCGGCCGTGAGTGCGAAAATCGACACGGCATCGAGCGAGCGACAGGCGGGCACCACGCCACGCGTGGAGAGCGCACCGCAGCTCGGCTTGTGGCCGACCAGATGGTTGAACGCGGCGGGCACGCGGCCGGAACCGGCCGTGTCGGTGCCAAGCGAGAAGCTCGCCAGTCCCAGCGCCACGGCGACGGCCGAGCCGGAGCTGGAGCCGCCGGAAATGTAGTCGGGGTCGAAGGCGTTGCGGCAGGCGCCGTAGGGCGAGCGGGTGCCGTTGAGTCCGGTGGCGAACTGGTCGAGGTTGGTTTTCCCGATCGGGATCGCACCGGCGTCGATCAGGCGCTGTACGACGGCAGCGTGTTGCTCCGGCGTATAGGCATATTCCGGGCAAGCGGCGGTGGTCGGCAGGCCGGCGAGATCGATGTTGTCCTTGATGGCGAAGGGAATGCCGTAGAGCGGCAGGCTGGCGATGTCTTTGCCCTCGAGATTTCCTGCATAGGCACGCAGCACATCGGCGTCGAGGCAGCTGATCCAGATGTGGTGCGTGTCTTCCCCGGCCATGCGGGCAAGCAGTTCGTCCACCAGCGCAAGCGGGGTGAGCTCGCCGGATAGATAGCGGCGGCGCAGGCTGGCGATATCGAGCGAGATGTTCATGCGGCCCCGCCCTCGCTCACCAGCACCAGCAGGTCCTGCCCGGCGCTCACCTGCCCGCCTTCGCGGCAGAACACCTTGTGGACACGGCCGTCACACGGCGCCAGCACGGCGAATTCCATCTTCATCGATTCGACGATGACGAGGGTGTCGCCCTGCTTCACTTCGTCTCCTTCTGCCACTTCGACCTTCCACACGTTGCCGGCGACGTGGCTGGCAAGGGCACGGCCGTTCTCCGGCAGGTCGAGTTCGCTGTCGGGCGCGGCTTCGGCCACGGTCAGGTCGTTGGCGTAATCGGCCTGGCCGCTTTCACGCCAGCGTTCGCGCTCGGCGTCGAACGAGGCCTGCTGCTGGGTCTTGAACGCTGTGATGGACTCGGCGTTGTCGGCGAGAAAGCGGTTGTACTCACGCAGACTGAAGGTGGTCTCCTCAATCTTCAGCGGGTAGCGGCCGAGCGGGAAGTCCTCGCGGATCTTCAGCAGTTCGGCTTCGCTCACCGGGAAGAAGCGCACTTGGTCGAAGAAGCGCAGCAGCCATGGCTTGCCGTCGGTGAACGCCGTCGTCTGGCGCCAGCGGTTCCACATCTGCAGCGTGCGGCCGACGAACTGGTAGCCGCCGGGGCCTTCCATGCCGTAGACGCACATATAGGCGCCGCCGATGCCGACGGCGTTTTCCGGCGTCCAGGTGCGCGCGGGGTTGTACTTGGTCGTGACCAGGCGATGGCGTGGATCGACTGGCGTCGCCACCGGCGCGCCGAGGTAGACGTCGCCCAGGCCCATCACCAGGTAGCTGGCATCGAAGACGATGCGTTTCACTTCCTCGATGCTGTCGAGGCCATTGATGCGGCGGATGAACTCGATGTTGCTCGGGCACCAGGGCGCGTCCTTGCGTACCGACTGCATGTATTTCTCGATCGCCAGTTTCGTCGCCGCGTCGTCCCACGACAGCGGGATATGAACGATGCGGGTGGGCACCTGCATGTCCTCGATCGCCGGCAGCGCCTTCTCCGCGGCCAGCAGCAGCTCCATCAGTCTGGCCAACGGCAGCACGCGCGAATCGTAGTGCACCTGCAGCGAGCGGATGCCGGGCGCAAGGTCGAGGATGCCCGGCACCGCGTCGGCCTGGAGCCGGGTCATCAGCGCGTGCACGCGGAAGCGCAGGTTGAGATCGAGCACCAGCGGGCCGTATTCGACGAGCAGGTATTTGTCGCCGGCGCGGCGGTAGACCACGGCGACGGGGTTGTCGGTGCCCGACGTACGGTGCAGCACCGGTTTGGCGAGCGGCTCCGCATCAGCGACCACCGCGGCCTGGACGGCCAGGCTGGCGATGGCAGCATCCTGCGCCGCCTCCATGCGCTCGGCCTGCGCCTGCGAGAGGCGCCTGAAGCGCACGGTGTCGCCGGGGCGCAGCTGGCCCATCTTCCACAGCTCAGCCTGTACGATGGTGGCCGGGCAGACGAAGCCGCCGAGGCTGGGACCGTCCGGGCCGAGGATGACCGGCATGTCGCCGGTGAAGTCGACCGCGCCGATGGCGTAGGCGTTGTCGTGGATGTTGGACGGATGCAGGCCCGCTTCGCCGCCGTCTTTGCGCGCCCATTCGGGACGCGGGCCGATCAATCGGACCCCTGTCCGGCTGGAGTTGTAGTGCACCTCCCAGTCGGTGGCGAAGAACATCTCGATGTCGGCGTCGGTAAAGAAGTCGGGCGCGCCGTGCGGGCCGTAGAGCACGCCGATTTCCCAGGCATGGGCGTAAGCCGGGATTGCCGCGGCAGGCAGCGGCGTGCCGATGGCGGCGTCTTCAATAGCATGGACATGCAGCACGTCGCCGACGCGCAGCGTGCGCCCGGCATGGCCGCCGAACTGGCCCAGCGTGAAGGTGGCCTTGCTGCCGAGATAGTCCGGCACGTCGAAGCCGCCGCGTACCGCAAGATAAGTGCGGCAGCCGGCGTCCCGGATCGCGCCGAGCTTGAGGATGCTGCCGGCCTTGACCGCGTGCGCCGCCCAGTTGGCCAGCGGCAGACCGTCGAGTTCGGCGCCCATGTCGGCCCCGGCCAGCGCGATCACGCTGTCGCAGTTGAAGCGCAGCGTGGGGCCGGCGACGGTCAGTTCCAGCGCGGCCGTGCTTTCGGCATTGCCGGCCAGTTTGTTGGCGAGGCGCAGCGCCAGCGCGTCCATCGGCCCCGACGGCGGCACGCCGACGTCCCAGTAGCCGGTGCGGCCCGGCCAGTCCTGGATGCTGCTCTGCACGCCGGGCTCGATGACGTCGATAGTCGCCGGGCGGTAGTGGAAGGCGTTGAGGTAGCGCGTCGTCTGGCGCCCTTCCATGAACACCGCATCACGCACGATCTGAGCGAGATAACCGAGATTGGTCTCGATACCGGCGACACGGGTACCGGCCAGCACCTGCTGCATCTTCTGCAGCGCCTCGGCGCGGTCGCGGCCCTTGACGATGAGCTTGGCCACCATCGGATCGTAGAACGGCGGCACGTCGGAACCGCGCTCGACCCAGGTTTCGATGCGCACGTCTTCAGGGAACGCGACTTCGGTCAGCACGCCCGCAGCGGGCTGGAAATCCTTGCCCGGGTCTTCGGCGTAGAGCCGCACCTGCATCGAGGCGCCCTCAGGCTTGACCTCGAAGCCGGTCAGATCGAGTTCGCCGGCGGCCTCCTTCACCATCCACTCGACCAGGTCGACACCGGTGACTTCCTCGGTGACGCCGTGCTCGACCTGTAAGCGGGTGTTCACTTCGAGGAAATAGAATTCGCCGCTTAAGGTGTCGTAGACGAATTCGACGGTACCAGCGGAGCGATAGCCGACGGCTTCGCCGAGGCGCACGGCAGTAGCGAGCAATCGCTCACGTTGGGCATCGGTGAGGCCAGGCGCTGGCGTTTCCTCGATCACCTTCTGGTTGCGCCGCTGCACCGAGCAGTCGCGTTCGCCCAGCGCGACGACATGACCACGGTCGTCACCGAAGATCTGCACCTCGATGTGGCGCGCGTGCTCGACGTATTTCTCGAGGAAGATGCCGGCTTCCTTGAAGTTGGCGCGCGCCAGCCGCTCGACCGACTGGAAGGCTTCCACCAGTTCGTCGGCGCTCCAGATCAGGCGCATGCCGATGCCGCCGCCGCCGGCGGTGCTCTTCAGCATCACCGGGTAGCCGATGCGCGCGGCTTCGGCCTGGGCATGGCCGGCATCGCTCAACAGACCGGATCCCGGCAGCAGCGGCACCTTGTTGTGCTCGGCCAGATCGCGCGCGGTGTGCTTGAGACCGAAGGCACGCATCTGGTCCGGGCTGGGGCCGATGAAGGCGATGCCGGCGACGGCGCAGTCCTCGGCGAAGCCGGGGTTCTCGGACAGGAAGCCGTAACCGGGGTGGATGGCCTGGGCGCCGGTGGCCTTGGCCGCGTCCAGAATCTTGTCGGTGCGCAGGTAGCTCTGCGCCGCCGGCGCGGGGCCGATCTCGACCGCTTCGTCGGCAAGGCGCACATGCAGGCTGTGCCGATCCGCCTCGGAATGGACGGCGACCGATTTCACCCCCATGGTGCGCAGGGTGCGGATGATGCGGCAGGCGATGGCGCCGCGGTTGGCGATGAGAACCTTGTCGAACATATTCTTCCTTGCGGGTCGTCCCGCTCCGGAGAGGCTGAATAACCTACTGCGCGAACACCGGGCGGCGTTGCGCGGTGCTCGGAATCCTCATGTACTTGCCTGTACATTCCGGTTCCTGCGCGCCGTGCGCCTTGCCCAGTGTCCGCTCGCTACGGTTCTTCAGCCTCTCCTTTCTTGTGGCCCGGGCCGTCCCAAGCCGGCTGTTTTCATTGTTCCGGTGCGTCCCAGATCAGGACGCGCACCGGCGTCGGGTTGTAGGCGTTGCACGGATTGTTGAGTTGCGGGCAGTTCGAGATCAGGCACAGCACATCCATCTCGGCGCGCATCTCGACGTACTTGCCCGGTGCCGACACGCCGTCGGCGAAGGTCAGCCCCCCTTCTGGCGTCACCGGCACGTTCATGAAGAAGTTGATGTTGCTGGTGATGTCACGCTTGGTCAGGCCGCCACCGCTCTTATGAGAGTCATAGTGCGCGAGCGCATGCAGAAAGCTGTCGCGGCAGGAATGCATCGGCCGCTTGTTCAATGCATAGCGGACGGTGTTGCTTTCGCACGAGCAGGCGCCGCCGAGGGTGTCGTGACGACCGCAGGTGTCGGCGGTGATCGTCAGCATGACCCTGCCTTCGCTGGACATCAGTCGCGTGCCGGCGGTGAGGTAGAGCGCGCCCTGCGTGCGCACGGTATCGGTGGCGCTGTAGCGTTCCTCGGGGTCATGCGCGTTGTAGAACAGCGTGTCGACCGCCTGGTTGCCCTCGAGGTCGAGGATGCGGAAGACCTGGCCCTTTTTGATTTCGTGAATCCACGGATCGCCAGCGTTGACGACGGCATCGACCACGGCCTGGCCGGGATCGAGGGGGCTCTCGACGAGGTTGAAGGTGCTCATGGTTGGCCTCAGCGATAAAGAATTTCGGTTTGATAGAAGCCGCGCTGGTTTTCCGGACAGTGGTTGCGGCAGACGTCGTCCGCGCCTGGGGCGCCGGCCTTCCACGCGGTCAGCATGACATCGCCCGGCGCATAGTCGGGGCGCGGATCGAGCGGGTGCGGGGCGGCCGAGAGCACGACCAGCACGTCCATCTCGAAGCGCAGGTCGACGTAGGCACCGGCGTGCGAATTCGTCGCGTCGAAGTGCAGCCTGCCGGCGTCGTCGGCGACGGCCCTGCTGAAGAAATTCGCATTCGGCACCACGTCGCGCTTGCCCAGCCCCCATTTGCCCAGCTCCACCAGCAGGCCGTCGCGGCCGTTGCGGTGCATCGCGTTG
Organism: Thiobacillus sp. SCN 63-57; assembly: GCF_001725555.1. NCBI lineage: Bacteria > Pseudomonadati > Pseudomonadota > Betaproteobacteria > Nitrosomonadales > Thiobacillaceae > Thiobacillus > Thiobacillus sp. SCN 63-57. Next base: position 7,556 of record NZ_MEGP01000017.1, read on the forward strand.
CGGTGGGTCTGGTAGGTGGCCTCGCCGTACTTCGCCTTCACCGTCCCGGCGTCGCTGGTGCCGCACACGGTGTCGTGCCATCCGCAGGTATCGGCGATGATCGAGCACAGCACATGGCCCATGTCCGAATAGAGCGCGTGGCCCGTCGTCAGGTGCGCAGTGTGCTGCGCCTTGAGGGTGTCGGGCATGTTGTAGCGCTCGAGCTTCTCCTCGGCGTTGTAGAACAGCGCCGAGACGTTGGCGCGGCCGAAGAGATCGGTCAGCCTGAGTGCGTTGCCGCGGCGGACGATGCCCGACCAGTGGCAGCCGCCGGGCAGGGCTTCTTCCCACAGGAACAGCGCCGGGGGAATAGGGTTGATATCTTGTGCCATATGAAATCCAGTCGTTAGATTAGGCGGCGCTGGCAGGTGCATGCAGCGGCGGGATCACCGCTGCTAGCAACTCCAGCCGCCCGGTGATCACGCCGCGCTGGGCAAGCATCTCGTCACTGATGGCCTGCAGCCTGGCGGCCGGCCCCTGCACCAGCAGCACCTCCAGCATGCGGTCCTCGGTCAGGTGCACGTGCAGCGAGCTGACCACCTCGGCGATGTACTGGTATTGCAGGTCCGCCAGCCGCCCCTGCAGGCCGCGCGTGGAGCGGTTGTAGAGCAGCGTGAGCGTGCCGGCCATGACCTCGTTGCCAAGCGAGCGCTTGTGCTCCGCCAGCTGATAATGAACCATTTCGCCGATCGCCTGCGAGCGGCTGTCGTAGCCGCGGCTTTCCACCATCCTGTCCAGCTCCGCCAGCAGCTCGGGCTGCAGCGAGACGCTGATGCGACTGACGAGGGTGGCTGGCTTGTCCATGCGATTCGGCTTCATGGCTCAGAACATGTAGGAATAGCGTTCCACTTCCCACTTGCTGACCGCGAGGTGATAGGCCTCCCACTCTTCGGTCTTGTAGCGGACGAACTCGTCGCGCAACTCCTTGCCCAGCGTGGCTTCCACCAGCGGGTCGGCGGCGAAGGCGGCGACCGCCTCCTGCAGCGTCTGCGGCAGGAACTCGATGCCGCGACCGCGACGCTCCTCCTCGCTGATCGCGTAGAGATTGTCCTCGTTCGGATTGCCCGGATCGAGCCCCTCGCGGACCCCTTCGAGGCCGGCCGCCAGCACCAGGGTGGCCGCCAGGTAGGGGTTCACCGCGCCGTCGGCGTTGCGCGATTCGCAGCGGCCGCCGCCGGCGGGGATGCGCACGGAGTTGGTGCGGTTGTTGGAGCCCCAGGAGTTGAACACCGGCGCCCACGAGAAATAGCTCATGGCACCGCGCCGCACCAAGCGTTTGTAGCTGTTCACGGTCGGCGCGAACACCGCGCACAGCGCGCGGCCGTGCTTGAGGATGCCGGCGACGAAGCTGTAGCCGAGCGGGGTCAGACCAATGCCGTGCGGGTCGTCCTCGGGGGCGCAGGCGAACAGGTTCCTGCCGGTTTCGAGGTCGTAGATCGACATGTTGAAGTGGGCGCCGTTGCCGGTCTTGTCGGCGAAGGGCTTGGGCATCATGGTGGCGAGCAGGCCTTCCTCCTTGGCGTAGTGCTTGGCCATGAAGCGGAAGAAGGTCAGCCGGTCGCAGGTGGTCAGCGCATCGGCGTAGTTGAAGTCGAACTCGAACTGGCCGTTGGCGTCCTCGTGGTCGAAGGAATACAGGTCCCAGCCCAGCTCGTTGATGGTCGTGGCCACCTTGTCCAGCCAGGAGAAGTTGTCGACGAACCCGCGCACGTCGTAGCAGGGCTTGGTCAGCTTGTCGTCGGCGACCGGCACCGACAGGCTGCCGTCCTCGTTCTGCTTCAGGAGGAAGATCTCGCACTCGATGCCGAGGTTCATGCCGTAGCCGAGCTTGGCCGCCTCGGCGAGCTGGTTCTTCAGCGCGACGCGGGTGTTGAGCGCATACGGCTTGCCCTGGAAATGGTTGTCGGCCGGGATCCAGGCGATCTTCGGTTCCCACGGCAGCTGGATGGCGCGGTCGAGGTCCGGCACCGAGGTCAGCTCGTCGTCGTTGGGCGCCTGGCCGAGGCCGTCCAGCGCGTAGCCGGTGTAGCGCTCGGAACCCTTGGCCATCTGGCCGAGATGGCCGATCGGCACGACCTTGGCCTTGGGCACGCCGTGGATGTCGACGTAGGCGCCGATGCAGTATTTAACACCCTTGGCTATCAGCTCGCGCTGCAGTTGAGCCGTCGCTTCGGCCGGATGATGGGCACTGCTGTCCGGTTTTTCCAGTACGGCGGTATCGTCGATCGTGTTCATGATGCGTCCTTGTCTATCGGGTGGTGGCGGCGGGGACGGCGTCCCCGAAATAGGAGTGGGCCAGCGGCGGCGTTTCGACGCTGCCGGTGCGAACCAGTGCGGCGAGGTCGTCGACCAGCCAGTCGAACCAGCGCTGGCCCTTCTCGGCACTGGCCAGGCTGGGCGTGCCGGTGACACCGTTGAGGCTGGTGCGGTTAACGGGATGCGCGAAGATGCAGCCGCAGGTGCGGTCGGGGTCGTCGGCCTCGGCGAGCTTGTCCGGACGCACGCCCTCGGGGGCGATGGCGAGCATGATCGAGGTCTCGGCGTCGTTGGCGTGCCAGTCGGCGGCGTCGGCGGCGTGGAATTCGCGCACCCGCTCGCTCAGGGTCGCGGTATTGATCACCGAGACCATCAGGTCGTCGTGCTCGGCGCGCAGCATTTCCAGCGCGCAGCGCAGGGGCGCGGCGTTGGTGACGTGGGCGTTGACGATGAACAGTCGGCGCACGCCGCCGTGATACGCCCAGTCGCCGATCTGCTTGACGAGTTCGATGAGGGTGATGGGCGGCAGCGCGATCGTGCCGGGCCAGCGCCGGCTGTGGCCGAGCGAGCAGCCGTACGGCAGCGTCGGCAGCATGGGCACGCCGGTCTGCGCGGCAACGGCGGCGCAGAGATGCTCGGCGATCACGAAGTCGACGCCCGTTCCCAGATGCGGGCCATGCTGCTCGGTCGCGCCGACCGGCAGGATGGCGGAATGTCCGCAGCGGGCCAGCACGTCGGGAATTTCGGACCAGGTGAGATCGGACCACTTCATCGCATCACTCCACGTTGTCGTGCACGTCGGTGAAGCGGATCAGATGCGGTTTCACCGCCTGTTCGTCTTCCGGCTCGGGTTCCGGCGCAGGATGGATAAGTTCTTCCAGGCGCGCCTTGGTGGCCCGGAATTCCGGCGTATTGAACTGGCCCGGCGAACGCGGGCGCGGTACTGGCACCTCGATCACTTCCTGCACTTCGCCGGGGTGCGCCTTGAGCACCAGGATGCGATCGGCCAGATAGATCGCCTCGTCGAGATCGTGCGTGATGAACAGCACCGTGACGTCGATGTTCTTCCAGATGTCGATCAAATGCGATTGCATCTTGGAACGGGTCTGGGCATCGAGCGCGCCGAAGGGCTCGTCCATGAGCAGGATGCGCGGCTGGTTGACCAGCGCACGGGCGATGGCGACGCGCTGGCGCATGCCGCCGGACAGCTGATGCGGATAGGCGTCGGCAAACTGGGTCAGGCCGACCAGATCCAGCCACAGCAAGGCATCGCGCTCGGCCTCATCCTTGGCGCGACCGTTCATCTGGGGGCCGAACATCACGTTTTTCTTCACGGTCAGCCAGGGAAACAGGGAATAGCCCTGGAACACCATGCCGCGATCCTGCCCCGGACCGGTGACCGGTTTGCCGTCCAGCAACACGTCGCCGGACGTATGGCTTTCGAGGCCGGCGAGGATGCGGATCAGTGTCGACTTGCCGCAGCCGGAGGGGCCGATCACGCAGACGAATTCGCGCCGGCGGACGCTGAAGTCGATGCCGCGCAGGGCCTCGACCTCGCCCTGGAGCGAACGGTAGCGTTTGCCGAGATCGCGCACCTCGAGGATGGTTTCGCGCTGGTTGATCCGGTCGAAGCGCGCCTTCACGGCTTCCGACTGGTCCAGGTAGCTGGGCAGATTGTTCGGGTTCATGGCGAGGTTCCTCAGCGGCGATCCTGGGTGCGGTCCCAGGGGAACAGTCGGCGGCCGAGCCGGGCCAGGATCAGGTCGGTGCCGAAACCGATGATGCCGATGGTCATGATGGCGGCGTAGACGTTGTCGAAATGCTGGTAGCGCGCCTGCTGGGTGATGAACCAGGTGATGCCGGAACTGGTGCCGATCAGCTCGGCCACGATCAGGTAGGTCCAGGCCCAGCCAAGCAGAATGCGCTGGTCGCGATACAGATCGGGCAGGATGCCGGGCACCACCACTTTGCTCAGCAGCTTGATATTGCGCGTGCCCAGGGTGCGGGCGGCCTCGATGAGCGTGACCTCCAGCTTGCGCGTGGTATTGGCGATGATCAGCACCTGCTGGAACAGGGTGCCGATGACGATGATGGCGATCTTGGGCCCATCGTAGATGCCGAGGATGGCCACTGCCAGGGCGCCGAAGGCCGGCGCCGGCAGGTAGCGGAAGAATTCGATGAACGGCTCGCTCAGCCGCCCCATCAGGGTATAGGTGCCGGACAGGATGCCCAGCGGCACGCCGACGATCGACGAGATCAGGAAGCCCCAGAAAATGATCTGGATGCTGTGCCACAGGCTGGCCGGCATCGAGGGCACGTCCTTGCTCTGGGGCGGATTGACGAATCCGTTGTAGAAGGCCTTCGCCACCTGGTCGGGCGCCGGCAGATAAATCGGGTTGGCGGATTTTCCGGTCGGAACGGCCAGATGCTCGCGTTCCATGTTGGCGACTTCATCCGCGAACATGGTCTTGTCGACCAGCATGTCGACCTGGAAATAGTCCACGCCGCCGGGATCGATGACGTGTACCTTGGGATGCCAGACGAAAGGCACATAGCTGACCAGACACCAGACCAGCAACGGCAGCAGAAACGAGCCGATTCCCAGCAGCGTGCGTTTGCGCGCATCTCCATCCACGCTGCCCAGCCATTTGGAAGTCGTGCTCATTTCCGCTCCGTGCTCCAGTTTTACTTGGCGTTGGTGAAAGACGAATCGAGGTAGCTGTCGATGTCCTGATGCGCCTTGTAGACCCCGTTCGCCACGTTGAAGTCGTCAGCCACCTTGGAGGAGCCATACAGCGACGCGAAGCCCGGACCCTTGACGTAGATCTTCTTGCCATCGGCCAGGCTCAGCAGCTTGGTGCCCTTGAGCAGCGGCAGATAGACCTGCGGCGTGACGCCGACCCGGGCAGCCATGATCTTCACTGCGTCAGGCTGGGTCTTGGGATCGTTGATGTAGTGCACGACGCGGTCCCAGACCTTCACGACCTTGAGCCACTCGGCCTTGCGCTGCTGGGCACTGGCCGGGTTGACCGCGAGGACGTCGTAGATCAGGCCCGGCTCGTCGGCGGAGGTGTAGACCGGACGGGAACCCGGCAGCGACTTCATGGCCTGGCCGGCGATCGGCTGCCAGGCGCCGATTGCCGAGACGTCGCCTGTCGCGAGCACCTGGGGCATTTCGTTGGTCTTGGCGTTGACCAGGGTGACGTCGGATTCCTTCATGCCGGCCTTCTTGAGGCCGTTCAGCAGCAGCAGATGTTCGACCAGACCTTCCTCGACGGCCACCTTCTTGCCCTTGAGGTCCTTGAGCGACTTGATCCCGGGCTTGGCGACGATCATGTCGTTGCCGTTGGAATAGTCGGTCAGCATGATCATGACGCTCTTGCCGCCGGCCGCGCCGGTCACCAGGGCATCGCCGTTGGTCATGGTCACGGCGTCGATCTTGCCTGCCGAGAAGGCATCCATGGACGCAGAGTAGTCGAACCATTCGAAATCGACCGCGACACCAGCTTCCTTGAACCAGCCCTTGTCGATGGCGACCTGCCAGGCGACCCAACCCGGCCAGTCGCTATAGCCGATCTTGAGGGGCTGGGCAGCGTGGGCCGAAATGGACATGGCCGCGACGGCGGGAATCACCAGCCGGGTGAACAGCGTCTTCAGGGTGCTGCTGATGTGCTTCACATTCATGATGGGCTCCTTGATGAGGGGTATTACTGAAGTGAATATTCGTAATATTCATCTTCCAATAAGCAACCCCCATGCCACACCATCAACCAACACCTATCATCATGAATAAAAAGGGAAAATCAGCAGAAAGTCCCTGTGCTACCAGCATCCTGCGAGCATTCTTTTAGTGCGCAAACGCACTGTTTTGGCGTTCTTGAAAGGCACGCGCAGCACGCCACCCAAGCGGCAAGCTTTCAAACAGGACGGCGCAGACCGGCCGCGAACGCGTGTCGCTGCAGCCGTGAGGCGGCCAATGAAAAAGGCGCCCGAAGGCGCCCTGAAAATGTACTCTGAAGCGGGCGGGGGAGAGGATCCCTCCCCCTGCTTGCATCACTCTACACGTTCACCATGCAGGGCAATATCCAGGCCCTCGCGTTCCTGTTCTTCGGTCACACGCAGGCCCATGACCAGATCCAGCACCTTCAGGATGATGTAGGTGCCGATCGCGGTGTAGGCGATGGTGATGAGCACGCCTTCGATCTGGGTCACGACCTGGGCCATGCTGCCGGCAGTGCCGCCGATCGATTCGACCGCGAAGTAGCCGGTCAGGATTGCGCCGACGATACCGCCGATACCGTGCACGCCGAAGGCATCCAGCGAATCGTCATACTTCAGCATGCGCTTGAGCGACGTGGCGGACCAGAAGCAGACCGCGCCGGCGACGAGGCCGATGACGAGACCGCCCGTGGGGCCGACAAAACCGGACGCCGGCGTGATGGCCACCAGGCCGGCGACCGCGCCGGAGGCGATGCCCAGCACGCTCGGTTTGCCTTTGCTCATCCATTCCGCAAACATCCAGCCCAGCGCGGCAGCGCCGGTGGCGATCTGGGTGACGGCCATGGCCATCCCCGCGCGGCCATCGGCAGCCACCGCGGAACCCGCGTTGAAGCCGAACCAGCCCACCCACAGCATGGCCGCGCCGATCACCGTCAGGGTCAGGTTGTGCGGCGCCATGGGTTCCTTGCCGTAGCCGAGACGCGGACCCAGCACCAGGGCGGCGACCAGGCCTGCCACACCGGCGTTGATGTGCACGACGGTACCGCCGGCGAAGTCCAGCACGCCCATGTCCCACATGAAGCCTCCGTCGCCGGACCAGACCATGTGCGCGATCGGCGCATACACCAGCAAAGACCACAGGCCGGTGAACCACATCATCGCCGAGAACTTCATGCGATCGGCAAACGCGCCGGTAATGAGGGCCGGCGTGATGATCGCGAACGTCATCTGGAAGGTCATGAACACCGACTCGGGAATGACGCCGGTCATGCTGTCCTTGCCCATGCCGGCCAGGAACACCTTGGAGAGACTACCGAAGAAGGAATAGAAGTTGGTGACGCCCTTTTCCATTCCCGTGGTGTCGAAGGCGATGCTGTAGCCCGCCACCATCCACAGCACCGTGATCATGGCGGTGATGGCGAAGCTTTGCATCATGGTGCCGAGGACGTTCTTCTTCCGCACCATGCCGCCGTAGAACAGGGCCAGGCCAGGGATCGTCATCAGCAGAACCAGGGCGGTGGACGTCAGCATCCAGGCCGTGGCGCCGGAATCCAGCTTGGGCGCCTCGGCCGCGGGGGCAGGTGCGGGTGCGGGTGCCTCGGCTGCTGCTGGCGCGGCGGCTTCTGCCGGTGCCGCCGCAGGCGCAGCGGATTCGACCGCAGCCGCTTCCGGGGCAGGGGCTGCGTCTTCCGCCAGAACGAGATTGGGAGACAGCAGGGCGAACATCAGGCCCAACGAAGCAAATAGCTTTTTCATATTCATGCTCCTCACAGGGCGTCGGGGCCGGATTCGCCCGTACGGATACGCACGACCTGCTCCAGGCTGGTGACGAAAATCTTGCCGTCGCCGATCTTGCCGGTGTTGGCCGACTTCTCGATTGCCTCGATCACGCGCTCCAGCAGCTCGGCCTTGATGGCCACCTCGATCTTCACTTTGGGCAGGAAGTCGACCACATATTCCGCACCGCGATACAGCTCGGTGTGGCCCTTCTGCCGCCCAAATCCCTTTACTTCCGTGACCGTCAAGCCGGTGACGCCGATGGCGGACAACGCCTCCCGCACCTCGTCCAGCTTGAACGGCTTGATGATTGCCGTTACGAATTTCATGATGTCTCCCAAATTAGGGCAAGAAAGTAATGGAGCAGTTGCGTGAACCGCTCCGGTTGGTCAGCGCATTAGAAAGCCTTGGAAACCCACACGGTGGTCGTGCCCTTGCCCAGGTATTCGCCATTGACCGAATCGGTCCAGAATCCCTTGTCGGCGTTGGTGTCGGTATAGGCCACACCCAAGGTCACACCGTCGCCCAGTTTGCCCAGCTTGCCCATGTCGTAGGCTGCACTGACTTTCCAGTCGTCGTAGCTCGCCGTGCTCACGTTCTTGAAGTGGAAGGTGCCCCAGTGCGCACCCAGGGTCAGGCCGGTTTCGCCGACGGGCAGGCTGCCGGAAAGATCGAAATAGTAGGAACCATTGGCATTCGGGCCGATGCCGAACACCGCGTCGCTCAGATAGTAGGAATACTTGGCGGTGAACCATTTCCAGCCGGCGGAAACATAGGCTTCCGAGGTCCATGCGCCCAAAGCCGCATTGGTATCAGCATTCTTGCTGCCGGGGTACATGTAGCGGATCGCCCCGACGTCATAGCTGACATCTCCGATGCTGTTGCGGTAGCCACCGTAAACGTCGAGTTCCATGCTGCCGCTCTTGTAACCCTGAAACTCGGTCAGCCAGCCCACATTGGAACCCCAGGTACCCAGGTAGAAACCGCTGCTGTGCGAATAGTCGAGACCACCCTGGATGGCAGGCTCGCCGCCCGTTTGCGAAATACCACGGAAAACATAATTGGAGGTGACGCTGACATTGGCGCTCAGGGTATGCGGCGAAGCGGGTTCATCCGCCATGGCGAAGGCGGGCGCGCCCACCAGACCGGTCAGAACCAAAGCGTGTACGAGTTTTTTCATGAATTTCTCCTGTTTGAATAAGGGCGCGCAAAATCGCACTCCACAATGAGCACAAGCCATGCCAATATTTTTTTCGTTTAAAAACAAACAGTTGAATCAACCAATCCGCCCAATCCAGAATAGTCCGCACTTTCATGGTGCGCCATCAAATCGTCATGCACCCTCTTCGTGCCGCATGTTTCGATCTGTTGCCGCTGTACGCCACCAGGGCAGTGCTTGTTACACTCTCCCTGTCATGGAGGCCGTATGAACCCGAATCCGAAATTCCCCACCCCTGCATTCATCAACGATCTGGTCGGCAAGCTGGGCGAGGTCATGAAGCAATCCCCCGCCAAGGACATCGAACAGAATCTCAAGGCCGGCGTCACGTCGATGCTCGGCAAGCTGGATATGGTGAGCCGCGAGGAATTCGACGTGCAGACCGAAGTGCTGGCGCGCACGCGCGCGAAGCTCGCGCAACTCGAGGCGCGGCTGACCGAACTGGAAAAGCAGCAGAGCCAAGACGCCTAAGTGGCCGTTGCCGTCGTCAAAAGCCGGGCGCTGAACGGCATGCATGCGCCGGAGGTGGTGGTCGAGGCGCATCTGGCCAACGGCCTGCCAGCGTTCACGCTGGTCGGCCTCCCGGAAACCGAGGTGAAGGAAGCGCGCGACCGCGTACGGGCGGCGATCCAGAATGCACGCTATGAATTCCCTGCGCGCCGCATCACGGTCAACCTCGCGCCGGCCGATTTGCCGAAGGAATCCGGACGTTTCGACCTGCCGATCGCGCTGGCGATCCTCGCCGCTTCAGGGCAGGTTCCGGCCGACAAATTCAAACACGCCGAATTCGCGGGCGAACTCGCACTGACCGGTGAATTGCGTCCGGTGCGCGGCGCGTTGGCGATGGCACTCGCGACACGCACGGCAGGCCGGCAACTGGTGCTGCCCAGCGCCTCGGCGAGCGAAGCGGCGCTCGCCAGCGGCGTCGAGACGCTGGGGGCGGCGAGCCTGCTCGCTGTCTGTGCCTGGCTCGCAGGGCAGGCCACGCTCTCCGCGCCCGAATCGGGCGCCCTCCCTCTGACGCCCGACTATCCCGACTTCGCCGACGTCAAAGGCCAGGCCGCCGCCCGGCGCGCGCTCGAAGTCGCCGCCGCCGGGGGACATTCGATCCTGATGTCAGGCCCGCCCGGCACCGGCAAGTCAATGCTGGCCGCACGCTTCCCAGGCATTCTGCCGGTGATGGACGAGACCGAGGCGCTGGAAGCGGCCGCGGTCGCTTCGCTCAATGGCGGTTTCCGCCACGAACACTGGCAGCGCCGCCCCTTTCGCGCGCCGCACCACACGGCCTCGGCGGTGGCCTTGGTGGGTGGCGGCGGCAACCCGCGTCCGGGCGAGATTTCACTGGCCCACCATGGCGTGCTGTTTCTCGACGAACTGCCGGAATTCTCCCGACAGGTACTGGAGGTGCTGCGTGAGCCGCTGGAAACCGGGCGCATCACGATTTCCCGCGCCGCTCGGCAGGCCGATTTCCCGGCGCGCTTCCAACTGGTCGCCGCAATGAATCCTTGTCCCTGCGGCTACCTCGGCCACCCGACCCAGGCCTGCCGCGACACGCCGGACCAGATTGCGCGCTACCGTGGACGCATTTCGGGACCGCTACTCGACCGCATCGACATCCAGATCAGCGTGCCGGCGTTGACGCAAGCCGAACTGATGCAGGCCAGCGCCGGCGAACCCAGCGCGGCCATCCGCGGCCGCGTGCAGGCGGCGCGCGCACGCCAGATGCAGCGGCAGGACAAACCCAATGCCTCGCTCGGTACGCAGGAAATCGAACAGTTCTGCCAACTGGATACCGCTGGGGAAAACTTGCTGAAGCAGGCGATCGCGCGGCTGAACCTGTCCGCGCGCGCCTATCACCGCGTCCTCAAGCTCGCGCGCAGCGTGGCCGACCTGGCTGACAGCGACGCGATCGCACCGGCGCATCTCGCCGAAGCCATTCAATACCGACGGCCTCCCGCATGAGTGATCCCTACGAATCCTGGCAGGAAGAAAAGCAGTCGGCCTGGTTGTACCGCGTCGTCGCGGAATGCGAGCGCGGCACGACGCGCGAAGCGCTGTTCAACGAACTGGCGCAGGCGGCCGACGACCAGGCGGAAATATGGCTGGCCGCCATTATGCAAAAGGGCGGGCAACCGCCCGCCGCGTTCCGGCCCGATCTGCGCGCGCGCGTCGTCGCCACCCTCACCCGCAGATTCAAGCCGCGTGCCATGCGCGGCGTGCTGGCGGCGATGAAGGTACGCGGCATGGCGCTCTATACGCTAAACCCGCCGCATCCCATGCCGCTTCGGCGCGACGACATCGGCAAGCGCCACCAGAACGGTGCCGCGGGCAATGCCTTGCGTGCCGGGGTGTTTGGCGTCAACGACGGTCTGGTATCGAACGCTGCCTTGATCTATGGCGTGGCGGGTGCCGCCCCGGAGCCCTCGATCATCGTGTTGACCGGCGTGGCCGGCTTGCTGGCGGGCGCATTCTCGATGGCGTCGGGCGAGTATGTGTCGGTGCGTTCGCAGCGCGAAATGTTCGAATACCAGATCGGCCTCGAACGCGACGAGCTGGACGAATACCCCCAGGAAGAGGCCGCCGAACTGGCGCTGATCTATGCCGCCAAGGGCATGGACGCAGCCGAGGCGCGGCGGCTGGCCGACACCCTGATGCAGGACCCCGAACGCGCGCTCGATACCCTGGCACGCGAGGAGCTCGGCCTGAATCCCGACGAACTCGGCTCGCCGTGGGTGGCGGCCATCTCGTCGTTTGCCGCCTTCACGGCAGGCGCGGCGCTGCCCTTACTGCCCTTCCTGTTCGGTTACGACCAGGCGCTGCCTGTCTCGATCGGGCTGACGGCACTGGGACTGTTCGCCGTCGGCGCCAGCATGAGCCTGTTCACCGGCCGTCACGCCCTCCTGAGCGGCCTGCGCATGCTGGGCATCGGCGGCACGGCGGGGCTGGCAACCTATTTCATCGGCGCCTGGCTGGGCGTGTCGCTGGGCTGATCGTTCTGTCCACGTAGGGGCCTGAAGAAAAACGAAGCCTTCCTGGAGACAAGGAATCGTGCCCGGATGGGCGGCGACTATCGGTTTGCTCAGTCTTGCTTGGGGCTTCCCGTGAACGGAAGACTCAGGTTTGCTCCCAGGGCAAGCCGTCATGGCGCCAGCCATTTTTTGTGCTGCGATGACGCGTTTCATCCATATCGCCTTCAAACCCATGCAGCACGTTGTAGACCTCGGGGAACCCGTATTTCTCGAGGTAACGTCCCGCTTCCATCGAGCGCCGCCCTGAACGGCAGATCAGCACTACGGGCCGATTGACCGATGCCGCCTTGCGCGCATGCCCTAGAAAATCGGGATTGACGTCCCAATCCGGTCCGTCCTGCCAGGCAATGTGGATTGCGCCGACCGGATGGCCAACGAACAGGTATTCGATTTCCGAGCGGCAATCGATGAACACCGCCTCAGGATGCTGTTGCAAAAACTCGTGGGATTCCCGGGGGGTCATATGTTTCATCGTGCGCTCCGCAGTGACGTTCTTACCCACCCTAGCAGATCGGTTTCAGTACCCCAAAAAACCAAGGCCCCGACTAGCGGGGCCTTGGTTTACTCGACCGATACCGTCAGGCGGCAACGGCGGGCATCGTACGCCGGACCTTGAAACGTGTCAGGCCAAGCAGCCCTGCCCCCATCAACAACAGGGTGCCAGGTTCCGGGACGCCACCACCGCCGCCGCCCGTGCTGCAACCCGGGGTTCCGGGCGGGGCGTTATCGCAGGTACAACCCGCCAGCGAGATCAGCTTGAAATAGTCATTCCCCGCCTTGGTCGAGTCGCCCCCGACCATGGTGTTCAATGCGCCGATCAGCCAGTAGCTGGAATAGGTGTTGTTGGCAAAATCATGCGCGCCCGTGCTGGAACCCGCGAGGAAATTCCCGATCAGCGACCAGCCGTTGGACAGCAGACCCGCATAGGACTGACCGGCCAGCGTGGCTGGGTTACCTGCCCCCGTATACGCCAGAACAGTGAAATCGGAATCGGTCGAGACCCAGCCTGCGGAGAAGGACGTGAGATTCACCTTGTCCGTGAACGAAAACAGGATGGAATCCGTGCGTCCATTGTTATCGATCGCATGTTCGGGGCTGAGTCCCTCATTGGCGTCACTGCCTCCGCCCGTGCAATTGGCAAAACCGCTGCAATCGTTGTTCCGGACACCCAGACCGCTGCTGCCGTTCAAGGTGATGTAGGCACTGTCCAGCAGGATATTGGCGGAACCGACCGTATTGGACCATCCGCTGGCCGTGGCCGTGATGCCGCCCTGCGTGTTGCTCGTCTGGTTATTGAACGTCCAGGTATCGCAATTGGGGTTGGTCGTGCCCCCGCCGCAATTATTGTTCGAGGAATAGGTAGCCTGGGCGGTGTTCATGACACCCAGCCCGATTGCCATCACGCTCGCCGCCCTGATTGCCTGCCAGAATTTTCTAGTCATTTTGATTGGTCCTTACTTATCCAAGGAATACACGCTTTACTTTAAGCAACAGCCGTACCAAAAATTGTTTTTCATTAATTATCAAATAGATGAATCACATCCCCCTACTCGGTACCATGCTTTCCGGGGCGTTGTGTAAAAAAAACCGACTGCGGCCCGGCCCAACGCCAACCCCTTATCTGCTGCCCGCCTGTTTGCGCCTCAGCGCTTCGGCCAGATGGTCGCGTATCTCGGGGTTTTCCGGCGACCGCACCTGGGCTTCGCGCAGGTAGCGCAGACCTTTCTCGACCTGCCCGGCTTCCACCCAGGCCCAGCCCAGGGTGTCGGCCACATTGGCATCGTTCGGCGCCAGTTGATAGGCCCGTTCCGCCACGGTCAGCGCGCCGGGCTGACGCCGCTTGAGCATGACGTAGGCCAGGTCGTTGTGGATGCCGGCGTCGTTGGGCAGTTGCCGGCTCAGGGTTTCGTAATGCTGTTGCGCGAGATCCAGCCGTCCTGATTGGACATAGGACCCGGCCAGGACGCGACGGGCAGCGGGATCCGCCGGATTGCTGCCGACCCAGGACTGGATGAATGCCAGCGCCTTGGCCGGGTTGCCCGACGCGTTGTAGGCGTTGTACAAACCGATCGCGTGCGTCGCATTTTTCTCGAGATTGTATGCGGCACCGTAAGCCGTGATGGCTTCCCCATAACGCTGGCGTTGCATGGCAATGTCGCCGAGCAGCTGCTGCACGGCGGCAGCTCGGGGATACTGGGCAGCCAGGGCACGCGCCTGCTTGTCGGCCGCCTCCAGGTTGCCCGAGAATTTTTCAAGGCCGGCCTTGAGCAGCAGCGCCGGGAAGTAGCCCGGTTTGCTCAGCAAGGCCTTGTCCAGCGAATAGCGCGCGCCTTCGTAGTCGCCCGCGCTGATCTGGAACTCGGCCGCACGCTGCTGCCAATCGGCATCGAACCCCGCCAGCTGGGTAATGCGCTTGAAGTTTTCGCGCGCCAGGCCACGATTGCCGATGGCCAGATAGCACCGGCCCAGCGCCGCCAGGGCCGGCAGATTATCCCGATTGGAGGCCTGCGCGTCCTTAGCGATGTTCAATGCTTTCTGCGCGTCACCCGTGCCCAGATACAGATCGACCAGCATGAGGTTGGGTCTGAGGCTCTGCGGGTTGAACGAACGCGCTTTCTCCAGCCAGCGCACCGCATCCTGCGTGCGCCCGGCAGCCAGCTCCAGTTGAGCCAGCTCATACAACGCATCCAGGTTCTTCGGCTGGCCCTTGAGCACGGACAGCAGACGGCGGCGCGCGTCCTCCGGCTTGCCTTCATATCGGTCCAGACGCGCCAGATTGAGCTTGGCCGGGGTAAAGTTTGGGTTCTTCTCCAGCACCTGCTCATAGGTTTTACGGGCGCCAGCCGTGTCTTTCGACACGCCGCGCGCCACCGCCAGGAGGTTCAGCACGGTCAGATTCTGCGGTTCGTTCTTGAGCACGGCCTGCAGCACCTGTATGGCCGGTTTGGCCTGGTTCTGCTTGAGATACATGATGGCCAGCGGAACGCCCGAGTAGGCACGGCCAGGGGTTTTTGCGTAGGCCTTTTGCAGCTGCGCCATACCCTGCACTTCCTGCCCGACCCCAATCAGGCTCAGGCCGAAATTCGCGGCGATATCCGGCGTATTGCCGCCACTCATTCCCTCGGCCTGCTCGAGTAGCGAAACCGCTTTGGAATGCTGGCCCAGCGCCATGTACGCGGTTGCCAGCAAGGACAGCGCCTGGGGATCGTTGGGCCGCGCCCGCGCCGGCCCTTCCAGAAACGCGATTGCCTTGGCGTAATCCTTCTCGCTCATGAGGATGGCGGTCATGATCTTGCGCGCGCCCATGTGCTGGGGATATTTCTTGAGGTAACTGCCCAGATAGGTCTTGGCTTTTTCATTCTGGCCCAGGCTGTAATGGGCAATGCCGCCCAGGAGCACCAGTTGCGGACGCGTCTGCACTGCCTCGAAGGGCAGGGCATCCAGCGCGCTAGCCGCCGCGGTGAGCGCATTGCGCGCTTCCGTATCCTTTCCTTGCCGCCCGGCCTGGAGCGCCTGCAGATAGGCGCTTCGCGGATCGTCCGGAAACTTCTGCTTCAGCACAGCCACGTCCCGGGCCGCTTCCTTGTCGCGGTTGAGATCGAACAGCAAGGACGCCCGGGCGATCAGCGCATCCAGATAATCGGGCTTCAAGGTCAGCGCCTTGCCATAGCCTGCCAGCGCATCCGGGGCATTCCCCTGCGCATGGGCGATCGAGCCTTTCATGTTCCAGCCGGCGGGATCGTCCGGTTTCTTGGTGATGGCCAACTGCGCCATGGCCGCCGCATCCGCAAAGTTTCCGCTGCGCAAATAGGCCATCGATTGCGCAACCAACGCGGCCGGATTGTTGGGCTCGAGCTGCCGGGCCTGTTCCAGAGACTGGATCGCCGCGCGCGTCTGTTCGAGGTCGATCTGCGCATAGGCGCGCGTGACCAGCACCTTGTATTTCACCTCGGGCGGGAGTCCATCAGGCGAAAAGCGCTCCAGCAAAGCCTGATTCTTGCCCAGCAGGTTGTAGACCTCGACCTGCATGGCGATGATCTGCGACCGGTCCGCTCCCAACCGCTCCGCATCCGCCAGCACGCGTTCCGCGCCCAAGGGTGCGCCACTGTCGAGGTAGGCCTTGCCCAGCAGGACCAGGGCCGGCAGCATTTTGCTGTCCTGCTGCAAGGCATTCTTCAACTGGACGATGGCGCCCTTGGTGTCCTTGTTCTGCATCCGGACCAATGCATCCTCGTAAAAGTCCGAGGCCTGTACCGCACGGTCGGCCGCCCATGCCGGATGAGGAGACAGTGCACCCAACAGGAGGGCCAGCAGGATTGGGGTCAGGTGTTTTCTTGTCGTCATCCGAATGCTCGTGAGATCGAGTACCTTGCATTTTGCATGGCAAGAGCACTGCAAGGATCAGACCAGTCCGGTCGGCGCTTGCCAGGCCTGTCCGCTCGGGACGCCGCATTCCGCCATGTGGCAAACCCGATAGCTATGTCGACATGTCAACAGTCGCCGACAGGGCTCCGCCCCGGCAGTGATACCATTCAAGTTTGTCCGCATCCGCCTGCATCATGTCCAACCGCACCGCCCTGCTCCACTCGCTGCTCGCCCAACGTATCCTGGTTCTCGATGGTGCGATGGGGACGATGATCCAGTCCTACAAGCTCAGCGAAGCCGACTATCGTGGCACACGCTTCGCCGATTTTGCGCACGATCTCAAAGGCAACAACGATCTGCTCTCGCTGACGCAACCGCATATCATCCGGGAAATCCACAACAAGTACCTGGCAGCGGGCGCGGACATCCTGGAAACCAACAGCTTCAATGCCACCGCGATTTCCATGGCGGATTACCACATGGAACATCTGGTGCCGGAGCTCAATTTCACCGCGGCCCAACTGGCACGCGAAGCCGCCGACGCGGCAACCGCGCAGAATCCGGACAAACCACGCTTCGTCGCCGGCGTGCTGGGCCCCACCTCGCGCACGGCGACCATTTCGCCGGACGTAAACGACCCCGGTTTTCGCAATGTCACTTTCGACCAATTGCGCACAGCCTACCTCGAGGCGATCGACGGTCTGGTCAAGGGCGGCGTCGACATCCTGATCGTCGAGACGGTATTCGACACGCTGAACGCCAAGGCTGCGCTGTTCGCCATCGAGGCGTACTTCGAGGCCCACCAATTGCGGCTGCCGGTCATGATCTCCGGCACCATCACCGACGCCTCCGGGCGCACGCTCTCCGGCCAGACTGGCGAAGCCTTCTGGAATTCGGTGCGCCACGCGCGGCCGCTTTCAATCGGCTTCAACTGCGCGCTTGGACCCGACCTGCTGCGCCAGTATGTCGAGGAACTATCCAACAAGGCTGACGTGTTCATCTCGTCCCACCCCAACGCCGGTCTACCCAACGCCTTCGGCGAATACGACATGGACGGCGCACAAATGGCCGTACACATTGGCGAATGGGCGCGCGCCGGGCTGCTCAACATCGTCGGCGGCTGCTGCGGTACCACGCCCGCCCATATTGCTGCAATCGCCAAGGCGGTCGAAGGCGTGGCACCGCGCATCCCGCCCGTCGTGGAACCGGCCATGCGTTTGTCGGGGCTGGAACCGTTCAACGTCAGCAAGGACAGCCTCTTCGTCAACGTCGGCGAGCGCACCAACGTCACCGGCTCCAAGGCCTTCGCCCGCATGATCCTCGAGGGCCGCTACGACGACGCGCTGTCGGTCGCGCGCCAGCAGGTCGAGAACGGCGCCCAGGTGATCGACATCAACATGGACGAGGGCATGCTCGACGCCGAAGCGGCGATGGTGCGCTTCCTGCACCTGATCGCCTCGGAGCCCGACATCGCGCGGGTGCCGATCATGATCGACTCGTCGAAATGGAGCGTGATCGAGGCCGGCCTCAAGTGCATCCAGGGCAAGGGCATTGTTAATTCCATTTCCATGAAGGAAGGCGAAGCCGAGTTCATCGAGCGCGCGAAGCTGTGCCGGCGCTACGGCGCAGCGGTGATCGTGATGGCCTTCGACGAGACCGGCCAGGCCGACACCTACGCGCGCAAGACCGAGATCTGCGCGCGCGCCTACAAGCTCTTGACCGAAACCGTCGGCTTCCCGCCCGAGGACATCATCTTCGACCCCAACATCTTCGCGGTCGCCACCGGCATCGAGGAGCACGCCAACTACGCTGTTGATTTTATTGAAGCCACCCGCTGGATCCGCCAGAACCTGCCGCACGCGCACGTCTCCGGCGGCGTGTCGAACGTGAGCTTCTCGTTCCGTGGCAACGACGCCGTGCGCGAGGCGATCCACACCGCTTTTCTGTATCACGCGATCCAGGCCGGCATGGACATGGGCATCGTCAACGCCGGCCAGCTCGGCGTCTATGCCAACCTTGACCCCGAGCTCAAGGCTCGCGTCGAAGATGTGCTGTTGAACCGTCGGCCCGATTCAACCGAACGGCTGGTGGCCTTTGCCGAAAACGTGAAGGGCGGTGCCAAGGAAAAAATCGTCGATCTGGCCTGGCGCAACCTGCCGGTCAACGAGCGCTTGAGCCACGCACTGGTGCAGGGCATCACCGAATTCATCGTCGAAGACACCGAAGCCGCGCGGCTGGAAGCCGAACGTCCGCTGCACGTGATCGAAGGTCCCCTGATGGCCGGCATGAACGTCGTCGGCGACCTGTTCGGCGCCGGCAAGATGTTCCTGCCGCAGGTCGTGAAATCCGCTCGCGTGATGAAACAGGCGGTCGCCCACCTGATCCCGTTCATTGAGGCCGACAAGCGGGCCGGCGACGCGCAGAGCGCGGGCAAGATCGTCATGGCGACGGTGAAGGGCGACGTCCACGACATCGGCAAGAACATCGTCGGCGTCGTGCTCGGCTGCAACGGCTACGACATCGTCGACCTCGGCGTCATGGTACCGACACAGAAGATTCTCGATGCCGCCCGCGAGCACAAAGCCGACATCATCGGCCTGTCGGGTCTGATCACGCCCTCACTGGAGGAAATGGCGCACGTCGCCAAGGAAATGCAGCGCCAGGGTTTCACCATTCCACTGTTGATCGGCGGCGCGACCACCTCGATGGCACATACCGCGGTGAAGATCGAGCCGAATTACGAACACCCGGTGGTGTACGTGAAGGATGCCTCACGCGCGGTCGGCGTCTGCACCCAACTGCTGTCGAACGACCTGCGCGGCGCCTTTGCTGCCGACATCAAGGCCGACTATGCCAAGACGCGCGAACGGCACCTCAAGCACAAGTCCGATACCGTGCGGCTTCCTCTGGCCGAGGCACGCGCCAACAAATTCAAGATCAACTGGACCCGCTACACACCACCGGTGCCGAAGCAACCCGGCATCCATGTACTGAAGGCCTACGACCTGGCGAAGCTGGCTGAGGCCATCGACTGGACGCCGTTTTTCGCTTCGTGGGAACTGCACGGCAAATTCCCGAAAATCCTCGACGACGAGGTGGTCGGCACCGAGGCGACCAAGCTCTACCACGACGCCCAGGCCATGCTGCAGAAAATGATCGCGGAAAACTGGGTCGAAGCGCGCGCCGTGTTCGGCCTGTTTCCGGCCAACAGTGTCAACGACGACGACATCGCAATCTATGTGGATGAATCGCGCAAGAAAATGCTCATGGTCTGGCACAACCTGCGTCAGCAGATGAAAAAACCGGAAGGCCGCGCCAACCTGTGCCTCGCCGACTTCATCGCGCCGCGCGAATCCGGCATCAAGGATTACCTCGGCGCATTCGTCGTCACCGCCGGCATCGGCGAGGACGAACGCGCAAAGGCTTTCGAAGCCGCCCACGACGACTACTCTGCCATCCTCTTCAAATCGCTGTGCGACCGTCTTGCCGAAGCGTTCGCCGAGCATCTGCATCTGCGCGTGCGCAAGGAATATTGGGGCTATGCGAGCGAGGAAGCGCTTGCCAATGACGATCTGATCGCGGAGAAGTACCAGGGCATCCGGCCCGCGCCCGGCTATCCCGCCTGTCCAGAGCACAGTGAAAAGGCCCCGCTGTTCAAGGCGCTCGACGCCGCGGCGCAAATCGGGGTGAAGCTGACCGAGAATTTCGCCATGTGGCCGGGCGCCGCAGTATCGGGATTCTATCTGTCGCATCCCGACAGCCAGTACTTCGCCGTGGCCAAGATCGAACGCGACCAGGTCGAGGACTACGCCCGCCGCAAGGGCTGGACGCTGGTGGAAGCGGAGCGTTGGCTGGCGCCGAACCTGGCCTACCAGCCGGAAAACTAGCGGCGCTTCAGCCAGGTGATCCAGCCGGCGGCCGCTCCCAGCACCGCGCCGCCCGGACCAGTGATGAAGATGCCGAGCATCGGCCCCTGATTCGCCTCGGGCGCGAAGATCATGGGGCCGAAAAATCCCAGCACGAACCCGAGACCGCCGAGCGCCAGCGCCCCCGTGCCGACGAACACCGGCAGGCTGGTTGCAGCGACGTCCTCGAGTTGCCGCCACACCCGACGCGCGCCCCAGATCGCAAACCCCAGTGCCACGATGGGCTGCAGCCAGTGCAGGGACTCGGGCAGCACCATCAGCGACAAGAAGAACATCAGCAGCCACGCCCCGAAAAACGCGGCGACCGACAGGGCCAGGCGGGCAGAATGCGCCATGCGTTACCAGCCTTGCTCCAACATCTTCTCCAACCAGAACAGCCCGATCACGGTCTTGGTTTCGCAGATCGTTCCACTGCGTAGCCAATCCATCGCCTCGCCGAACGGGACTCGCAGGATTTCCAGGAATTCGTCGGGATCGCGGCCATGGTTGCCGGGTGTCAGTCCGCGCGC
The DNA here is from genome assembly GCF_001725555.1 of Thiobacillus sp. SCN 63-57. Classification (NCBI taxonomy): domain Bacteria; kingdom Pseudomonadati; phylum Pseudomonadota; class Betaproteobacteria; order Nitrosomonadales; family Thiobacillaceae; genus Thiobacillus; species Thiobacillus sp. SCN 63-57. Next base: position 28,395 of record NZ_MEGP01000017.1, read on the forward strand.
CAGATAGAACGCCAAGCGCTCGTCGGAATAGCCGATGCAGGGATAGATGGTGGTGACCTCGCGCCATTCGGCAGCGGTGTAGCCGGTTTCCTCTTCCAGTTCGCGCTTTGCGCAGGTCAGATCGTCCTCGCCGGGATCGATTTTTCCGGCTGGCAACTCGATGAAATCGCGCCGCAGCGGATAGCGATGCTGGCGTTCCAGCAGCAGGTCGCCATTCTCGAACACCGGGATGATGACAACGGCGCCGGGGTGGATGATGTATTCGCGAGTCGATTCGCCGCCGTTGGGCAGGCGCACGCGATCGCACTTGACGTGCATCAGCCGCCCCTTGAAAACGGTTTCGCTGGCCAGTTCGATTTCGGTGAGCCCGGTTGTCGACGCGCGATCCGAAGGGGTCTCCCCCTCGCGGGGCCAACCAAGGCCTACCCCTTGCGGGTTCTGATCCGTGATGTCTTTCTTCATGGCCGCATGATAGCTGGCACAGGCAAAAAAATGCCGGGTTCTTGCGAACCCGGCAGAATTGAGGAGACACGTTCCTCATTGCGGAGAACTTCTGCTCACTGCGAAACAGCAAGCCCAGTCATCCTACGAAGGAGAACGAAATCCGGCTATACAACTTTAGTTGTAGGCGCAGCCTAAGGGCATGATAGAAAAGGAATTTATTTTAAGCCTCACCCCAAAAAGCAGGGACATCCCACCACTACCGTATGAGCATGCCCGCCCCTCAGGCGGATTTGAAGGTCTCGCGCAACGTGGAATACTGTCGCCGACTGACCATCAGCCGTTCGTCCAATCCGTCCAGACGCAGGAAGTGGCCATCGTCTTCGCCAGGCAACTTGCCGATTTCCCGAATGCGCGCTCGCGCAACCAGGCAGTTGCGGTGGATGCGCAGGAACGTGTCGCCCCATTCGCTTTCCAGCCGGGTGAGCGATTCTTCGATCAGAAATTCACGGGCGGCCGTGCGCACGGTGACGTACTTGAGCTCCGCCTTGAGGTAGAGGATATCCGCGACGGGGATCAGCACGATACGGCCCTTTTCATTGACCGAAAGATGCGTCCGCGCCTTGGGGTGCACGGCTCGCAATCGTTCCAGCACGCTATCGCTCAGGCTATGTGCTCGTGACAGGGCGCGGAGGAGGCGGTCGGCACGCACCGGCTTCAGCAGGTAGTCGACCGCATTGAGATCGAACGCCTGGCAGGCATAGGCTTCGTAGGCCGTACTGAAAATGACGGCCGGTGGTTTGTCCAGTGTATTGAGGTGGGCCGCGCATTCCAGGCCATCCATGCCGGGCATGCGGATGTCGAGCAATACTGCGTCGACCGGGTACTGCTGGATCTGGTTCAGCGCATCCAGCCCGTTATCGGCCTCGCCGACGATATCGACCGGCAACTGATCGGCACAATCCGCCAGCACGTCACGCAGACGGCGGCGCGCCGGCGCCTCGTCATCGACGATGAGGACGCGCAGGGGCAGGTTGGGTGCGTTCACGGGTATAGGGAATCACGATGTGCACCTGATAAACGGCACCCAGCGGTTCTAACTTGAGCTGGGCGTCGAGGTCGAAATGCAGCAGCAGACGTTCACGGATGTTCGCCAGGGCGATGCGGTTGCCTTTGTGATGGCTCGCATCGGTGGCGATCGGATTGCGCACGACGATGTGGACCTTGTCGGCGCTGCGGTAGAGATTGAGGCTGATTTCGCCCCCGTCCGGTAGCGGCTCGATACCGTGGTAGACCGCGTTTTCCACCAGCGGCTGGATCACCAGGGGGGGGATCAGCGCGTCGGCCGGCATTTTATTGATATGCCAGGCGACCTGCAGGCGATCGCCCAGGCGCAACTGCTCGAGTTCCAGATAGGCACGGGTGAGCGCGACTTCGTCTTCCAGCGGCGCCAGCTGGCTGGCGTTTCCCATCAACGCCCGAAACAGGTCGGCCATGTTTTCCAGCGCGCGTTCAGCACGGCGTGGGTCGCTGCGCACCAGCGACAGTACGGCATTCAGGCTGTTGAACAGGAAATGCGGGCGGATACGGGCCTGCAAGGCCTGCAGGCGCGCCTCGGTGATCGCGGGCGACAGCGCGCGGGCGCGCAAATTGAAATAGGCCAGCAGGCCTGCACCAAGTAACAGAGAAAATAGCGCCACGCCGATGGGGGGATACGCCTCCCCGCCGGCGAGCACCGGACTCAACCACAGCGTGACCAGCATCGGCACCGCGACGCCCAATGCCAGCGTGAATGCCACCCCCAACCGGTAAGGCTGGCTGCGCAACCAGCGTCCCGCCGCACACAGTGCCAGCAGGGTCAACAACAAGGCTGGTTGCGCAAGCGCCGACAGTCCGATGAATTCGGCCCAGAATGCCTGAGCGTCCGCCACCCGCGCCACCACACCCGCCACCAGCGCCGCCTCCGCCGTCAGTGCGATGCGCAGGTTCACCCCCAGGTGACAGAAGTTCGGCAATTCGACCTGCCGGTTGTTATGATTCCTTCTTTTCATTCCCCGTTTTGTCCCATGAGCACGTCATCGACACCGCCGGACGGCGCGCCCGCCGCCTGGTCCGGCCGCTTTTCCGAGCCGGTTTCCGAAATCGTCAAACGCTATACCGCGTCGATTCCCTTCGATTATCGGCTGGCCGAGTTCGATATTCAGGGTTCGCTGGCGCACGCCGCCATGTTGCACCACGTCGGCGTCCTGTCCAAGGACGATCTCGAAGCGATTCGGCGCGGCATGGCCGAGCTGCTGGCCGAGATCCGCGCCGGCCAGTTCAGCTGGTCGCTCGACAAGGAGGACGTCCACCTCAACATCGAGGCCGCACTGACCGCAAAAATTGGCGACGCCGGCAAGCGCCTGCACACCGGACGCAGCCGCAACGACCAGGTGGCGACCGACATCCGCCTCTACTTGCGTGACGCGATCGACCGCATCCTGGGTGGGCTCCGCGCCTGCCAGACCTCGCTGGTCGACCTCGCCGAGCAACACGCCGACACCGTGATGCCGGGTTTCACCCACCTGCAGGTGGCGCAGCCGGTGACCTTCGGCCACCATCTGCTGGCCTACTTCGAGATGCTGGCGCGCGACGCCGAGCGAATGGCCGACTGCCGCCGCCGCGTGAACCGGCTGCCGCTGGGCGCAGCCGCCCTGGCCGGCACCAGCTACCCGATCGACCGCCCGTTCGTCGCCGACCAGCTCGGCTTCGAAGCGGTATGCGAGAACTCGCTCGACGCCGTGTCCGACCGCGACTTCGCCATCGAGTTTTCCGCCGCCGCGGCGCTGGTCATGACTCACCTGTCGCGCCTGTCGGAAGAACTGATCCTGTGGATGAGCCCGCGCTTCGGCTTCATCGACCTGGCCGACCGCTTCTGCACCGGCTCCAGCATCATGCCGCAGAAGAAGAATCCCGACGTGCCCGAACTGGTGCGCGGCAAGACCGGGCGGGTCAATGGCCACCTGGTCGCCCTGCTGACCCTGATGAAGGGCCAGCCGCTGGCCTACAACAAGGACAACCAGGAAGACAAGGAACCGCTGTTCGACACCGTCGACACCCTGACCGACACCCTGGCCATCTATGCCGACATGCTGCGCGGGGTGACTGTCAAGCCGGAGGCGATGCGGGCGGCGGTGATGCAGGGCTTCGCCACCGCCACCGACCTGGCCGACTATCTGGTGAAAAAGGGCGTACCCTTCCGCGATGCCCATGAAGTCGTGGCGCGCGCGGTGCGGGCAGCGGAAGCATCCGGTCGCGACCTGGCCGACCTGCCGCTCGCCGAACTGCAGGCCTTCAGCCCGGTAATCACGGGCGACGTTTACGCCGTGCTGACGCTGGAAGGTTCGCTCGCCGCCCGCAACCACCTGGGCGGCACCGCGCCGGCGCAGGTGCGCGCGGCGATCGCGCGTGCGCGCCAGCGGCTTTAGGCCGTCTCCAGCGCCACCGGCGGTGCGTGCTCGCGGCAGATCCGCCGCACTTCGGGGCTGCTGAGCTTTTCCTGCATCAACCCACAAAAATAGCTGCGCGGCCCCAGCCGCTGGTTGTAGCGGCAGGTGGCGCACACGCCGAAGCTGCGTTTTCCGCTTTGCGCCTGCACCTGCGCCAGCACCTGCCGCAGCACCACCATCGCCGACGTCACCCGCGCCGGACTCGCCGTCTGCACGATGTCGCGCCAGGCGCCGCCGGCGCTCAGGGTTTTCAACAGGTTGGTACCGCCTTCGGTCAGGATCAGCCGTACCACGCGGCCGTCGCGCGGGTCGGCATAGCGCGAGATCAGGCGTCGGCGCGCCAGTACCAGCACCGTCTGCGACACCGTGCCCTTGGTCAGCCCGAGATATTCGGTGAGCGCCTGCGGCGTGTTGCTGAAGCGATTGGCCTGGTTCAGGTAGAACAGCACCTGCAGGTGCACCGGCTGCAGGCCCTGCGCCGCGCCCGCCTGCCTGAGGTCGGCCCGGGTCAGCAGCGACAGCCGCTCGACCAGGTCGAACAGGGTGAGCGCCTGGCTTTTCAAATGCGTCTAGAAGCGGACCATGACGCCGCCCTGCGCGGCGATCAGCGCAGCCAGCTTGTCGTAGAGCGGTTCGCCGCTCTTGGTGTCGAACCAGCCGGCATCCTGCGGTTTGAAATGGAAGCCGCCCGAGCGAGCGGCCACCCAGATTTCACGCGCCACGCCGTGGCGATTGATGATGATCTTGCTGCCGTCGTCGAACTCGACCTCGATGATGCCGTCGGCCGGTGTCTCGAAATCCAGGTCAGCGTCTTCCAGTACCTGTTCGATACGGGCCAGGGTTGCACCGGCAGCCTTCGTGAAGTCGGCCTCGTTTGATTCGCTTTGCATCATGATGTCCCGTGCTAACATTTCGCGCATGAAACTGCGCACCTTATATATAGTGTCCCTGCTGCTATGCGGGCTCGGTCTGACGGCCTGCGGCTCCAAGGGTGACCTGTATCTTCCCGAAAATCCTGCCGCACCGCAACGGACTCCCAATTGAACACCCTGCATCGCATCGACGGCCGCCTCCATCTTGAGGGCGTGGCACTGGACACGCTTGCCGAACGCTTCGGCACCCCCCTCTATGTCTACTCCCGGCAGGCGCTCGAGATGGCCTACCTAGACTACGCCCAGGCATTTGCGGATACGCCGCATCTGATCTGTTATGCGGTCAAGGCCAATTCCAGCTTGGCCATCCTCAACCTGTTCGTCCGACTCGGCGCCGGCTTCGACATCGTCTCCGGCGGCGAACTGGCTCGCGTGCTGGCTGCCGGCGGCGACCCGAGCAAGGTCGTATTCTCCGGTGTCGGCAAGACTGCCGACGAGATGCGCGCCGCCCTCAGTGCCGGCATCCTCTGTTTCAATGTCGAATCGGTCAGCGAACTGCACCGGCTCGACCGCGTGGCTGGCACACTGGGCAAGGTCGCGCCGATCTCGTTCCGCGTCAACCCGGATGTCGACCCCAAGACGCACCCCTATATCTCTACCGGCCTCAAGGAGAACAAGTTCGGCGTGCCGATCGCCGACGCGCCCGCGCTGTACCGCCTCGCCGCGAGCCTGCCCAACCTGAAGGTCACGGGGGTCGACTGCCACATCGGCTCCCAGTTGACCGATCTGTCGCCGCTCGCCGATGCAGCCGACCGCGTGTTCGCGCTGGTCGATGCGCTGGCAGCCGAAGGCATCGTCTTGCACCACATCGATCTCGGCGGCGGCGTCGGCATCCGGTACCGCGACGAAACGCCGCCCGATCTCGCCGCCTACGGCCGCGAGCTGGCTGGGCGCTTTGCCGGGCGCCGCGAAAAACTGCTACTGGAGCCGGGACGTTCGCTGGTCGGCAACGCGGGTCTCCTGCTCACCCGTGTCGAATATCTGAAGCCAGGCGAAGACCGGAATTTCGCCATCGTCGATGCCGCAATGAACGACCTGATGCGGCCAGCGCTCTACGAGGCGTATCACGACATCGTCGCCGTCGACCAACGGACAACGCCAGTCCGGCGCTACGACATCGTCGGCCCGATCTGCGAAACCGGCGACTTTCTTGGCTTTGCGCGCGATCTGGCGATCGAGGAAGGGGATCTTCTGGCCCTGCTTTCGGCGGGCGCCTATGGCATGAGCATGGCATCGAACTACAATTCGCGCCCACGCGCCGCAGAAGTGTTGATCGACAAGAATGAAATCCATCTCATCAGGGAACGCGAGACGCAGGACAGCATGATTTCCGGAGAACGGCTTGTAGACTGACTTTCATAGAATTATGTGGATCTGAAATTTCTCCGGATATTGGTATCGGTTCGATACATTTTGCTTGACCGCGACATCTTTTATCGAATTATTCCCACCATCCCTTGACTATTCATTGAACACAGAAGAAAAGTAACTAGAATGAGGCTCACCAAGCGGAGCCTCGGTATCGCCCGTTTCTAGCGGGTTTCGGGCAAATCAGTTGCCTGTCGGTACCACGCTTTGGAAGTGCAAATTCTGACTGCACGTGGCATCAAGCTGTAGTGATAAGTGAATGTGTTCAACTTCTAAGGAGTGTTAGATGGCAACAGCAAAGAAACCCGCTGCCAAACCGGCAGCAAAAAAACCGGCAGCCAAGCCCGCAGCCAAGAAAGCCGCCGCCAAGCCGGCAGCAAAAAAGGCAGCACCGGCTAAAAAGGTCGTCGCAAAAAAACCGGCAGCCAAGCCCGTAGCCAAGAAAGCCGCCGCCAAGCCGGCAGCCAAAAAGGCAGCACCGGCTAAAAAGGTCGCCG
>NZ_MEGP01000017.1:35135-68215 GCF_001725555.1 Thiobacillus sp. SCN 63-57
CGCCAAAAAACCGGCAGCCAAGCCCGTAGCCAGGAAAGCCGCCGCCAAGCCGGCAGCCAAAAAGGCGGCACCGGCTAAAAAGGTCGTCGCCAAGAAGCCGGCAGCCAAGCCCGCAGCCAAGAAAGCCGCCGCCAAGCCGGCAGCCAAAAAGCCTGCTGCCAAACCGGCAGCCAAAAAAGCGGCCCCGGCCAAGAAGCCTGTTGCGAAGAAAGCGGCTCCTGCCGCCAAACCTGCGCCGGCTCCTGCGCCTGCCCCCGCACCGGCGGTACCGGTCATCAAGCCTTTCGGGCTCTAACAGGTCGGGCACTGCCCAATCTGAAACGGGGGCATGTCCCCCGTTTTTTTATTTGCGCGCCGCGCGAGTCCGCGCTTCAGTTCCTACACGGTCCCCACCGACTCTTCACGCAGGCGTTGCTGTCTCATCTGGCAACTGCCAATCGGTTCCGCACGGCATGCAGCGCGTTCCTGCTCCATGGCAGGCGCATGGCCAGCAACAGGACCAGCACCGCGCCGAACATCAAGGGCTGCGTCAGGTCTTTCTTCACCAGCCACACGTAGTGGATCACCCCCAGCAAAGCGATCAGATAGACCAAACGGTGCAACGGCTGCCAGCGGCGGCCTAGACGACGCATCATGACGCGGGTCGAGGTGACGGCGAGCGGAATGAGCAGCACGAAAGCAGCGAAGCCGACTGTAATGAAAGGGCGCTTGACGATGTCCTTTGCGATACTCGCGAAATCGAAGAACTGATCCAGCCATAGGTAAGTCACGAAATGCAGGATGGCGTAAAAAAAGGCAAATAAACCCAGCATGCGGCGGTAACGGATGAGATCGGCCCGCCCGGTCAGCCGCCGCAACGGGGTGACCGATAGTGTCACCAGCAGCCCGACCAGCGTCCAGGTACCGGTTGAATGGGTGATGAACTCGATCGGATTTGCGCCCAAGCCGCCACCGGAACCGAGCACGAACAGCCGCGCCAGGGGCAGCAGACAGACGGCAAACAGCCAACACTTCGGATTACGCAGAATCGCGCCCATCAAAAAAACCTCTGCAGATCCATGCCGCGATACAGTTGCGCCACCTGGGCGCCGTAACCATTGAACATCAGCGTGTCGCGTTTCAGGAATTCGCCGATACGGCGTTCCTTCGCCTGGCTCCAGCGGGGATGGTCGACATGCGGATTCACGTTGGAATAGAAGCCATACTCCTGCGGCGCCGCGCGCATCCATGCCGTCAACGGCTGTTTCTCGACGAAACGGATCCTGACAATGGACTTGGCACTCTTGAATCCATACTTCCACGGCACCACCAGCCGGATCGGCGCACCATTCTGATTGGGCAGCACTTCACCATAGAGCCCGACAGCCAGTATCGTCAGCGGGTGCATCGCTTCATCCAGCCGCAAGCCTTCGACATACGGCCAGTCCAGTACGCCCGAACGCTGCCCCGGCATCTGCCTGGGGTCGTTCAAGCTGACGAATTCGACATATTTGGCCTTGCCGGTCGGCGCAGCGCGGCGAATGAGCTCGCTCAAAGGAAACCCCACCCAAGGGATCACCATCGACCATCCTTCCACACAACGCATCCGGTAGATGCGTTCCTCCAGCGGCGCCAGCTTCAACAGCGAATCGATGTCGTAAACGCCCGGTTTACTCGCCTCGCCCTCGACCGTCACCGTCCACGGACGCGTTTTCAGGCTGCCGGCATGGTCGGACGGATCGCTCTTGTCGGTGCCGAATTCATAGAAGTTGTTGTAGGTCGTGACCGCCTTGTAAGGGGTTTTCTCGTCGTCCAGCGTGTAGGCGCTGCTGCGTACACCCGCCAGCCTGGTACCGGCCTGTGCATCAGGGGCGACCCCCAGGGCGGCACTCGCCGCCAGCGCGCCCATGCCCTGCATGAAGCGGCGGCGTTCCCGGTAGATTTCGGGCGGCGTGATTTCGGACGGCAGAATATCGCAGGATGGGCGCGGCGGCATGACGGAGTCCTATCAATATAAAAGGGGCTACCCTGACAGTCGGACCAGGTCGGGCATCCTTACAGTCCATTGCAGGTTGACTCCCCCATGCCGCGTTTGTTTCGCATGCCACACCCATTTCCGAACGCTACCGTCCCCTTTCCTCCAAAACAAGCCTGGAATTGACGAATCGCGTACCGCGCTGACGAAGCTTCGTCAGGCCGTCAAACCCCCTTGGTTTAATGCGGCTTCCAGCGCCATCAGACAACACGGGAGATTGGCATGAACCCTGCTGAAGTCCTTGTACAGGAAAGACAAGGAGAGATAGAAATGATCGAACTGGAACCCGGCAACGCGCTGGACATCGCCCTGAAGGAAGATGCGCATGGCCGTGACCGTGTCGTCGTGACCCTGGAGGCACACGGGTGCGAACTCAACCTCACCCCGCATCAAGCCCGGGTGCTGGCCACCGAACTGATCATGGCGGTGAACCGCGCGGAAGTGCGCGGCAATCTGAAGCATAGCCAGAACATGGTGCGGAGCTCGCAGCCCGCCGAGCACAAACGCAGCCTGTTCAACCAGGCTTTTGCCAAATAGATTCAGGCCAGTCGGCTTCGACTGGACCGGGGCAGGGGTTGATCAGCCCACTGCCCGATAAGCCGCCTCCGCATTGTCGGAGGTCCACCATCCGTGATAGGGTGGCACTAGGCGCGAAGGTTCGTCCTCGCGCCTTTTTATTTCCAGACCCCTGCCGGGCGTCTTCAATTACAACATTGCGGGAATTCAGCATGGCCGTCATCGAACTCACCAAGGACAACTTCGAATCCACCATCAACGGCAACGACGTCGTCGTCGTCGACTTCTGGGCCCCCTGGTGCGGCCCCTGCCGTGGATTTGCCCCGATTTTCGAAGCCGCGTCCGACAAACACGCCAATATCGTGTTCGCCAAGGTCAATACCGAGGTCGAGCAGGAGCTGGCCGGCTACTTCCAGATCCGCTCCATCCCCACGCTGATGGTGTTTCGCGAACAGGTCATTCTCTATTCCGAAGCCGGCTCGCTGCCCGCCAACGCGCTGGACTCGCTGATCGAACAAGTAATGGGACTGGACATGGCGCAGGTCCACAAGGACATCGCCGAACAACAGGCGCAGAACCAGAGTCAAGCCTGATTCAAAAGCAACTGCCGCAGCAGCGGCAGCGTAATCGGGCGACGCGCCTCCAGGCTGAATCGATCGAGCGCCTCCAGCACCCGCAACAGACTCTGCATATCCCGCGCGGTGTGATTCAACAGATAGTCGGCCACTTGGGGTTCGAGCCGAAACCCCAGGGTTTCGGCATGCTGGCTCAAGGCTGCGCGCTTCTCGGCATCGTCCAGGCCATGCAACTGGAATACCAGGCCCCAACCCAGACGGGTCTGTAATTCCGGCATCACCGGCAGTTCGGCCGGTGCCACATTCCCCGCCGCCAACCACAGACCGCCCGCTTCGCGAACGCGGTTGAACGCGGCGAATCCGGCATGCTGCTGCGCATCGTTCCAGCTCTCCACCTGATCCGCGATCACGGCCTGCGCAGCCTGCTGCCCAGTGAGCTCCACCGTCATCCCGTGTGCCCGGCAGGCATGTGCCCAGGCTGCCAGCAGATAGCTCTTGCCGCTGCCCGGCGCGCCCCATATATAGACCATGCGTTCGGCCGCAGTCCCCTCCAGCATGGTCTGCAACTGCGCCATCAACTCGACGTTGCGCCCCACCACGAAACGGGCGAGTTCGGGTTGGGCGGGCGGCCGGATATCCAGGAGCAGTTGCTGCATGGGACGCAAGGATAAGGCATAAGCCCCGGCCTGCTCCAGAAAAACCCGGAGGCTGCCAAGTGAAAACGCCGCACACGCGCGGCTATACTTGGCACTTCCGCTCCTGATGTCCGAGTCGCCCGATGAGTTCCGTTTTCCCTGTCCCGGTCAAACCCGTGATCCAGCCCCCGCCCATGGTGGAAGAAGTCCTGGGCGCCGAGGAGCGCGACGCGCTCAAATCCCGCATCAAGGCGCTGATGAAGCAACAGGATGCGGTACTGGTCGCGCACTACTACACCTCGGCCGACCTGCAGGATCTGGCCGAGGAAACCGGCGGCTGCGTGTCCGACTCGCTGGAAATGGCGCGCTTCGGCCACGCGCATCCGGCAAAAACGCTGATCGTCGCCGGGGTCAAGTTCATGGGCGAAACCGCCAAGATCCTCAACCCGGAAAAGCGCGTCATCATGCCCGACCTCGCGGCCGACTGCTCGCTCGATCTGGCCTGCCCGGCGGACGAATTCGCCGCCTTTTGCGATGCCCACCCCGACCGGATATCGGTCGTCTACGCCAACACCAGCGCGGCGGTGAAGGCACGCGCCGACTGGGTGGTCACCTCCGGCATCGCCGTCAAGATCGTCAAATACCTGCACCAGCAGGGCCACAAGCTGTTGTGGGCGCCGGATCGCCACCTGGGCGACTACGTGCGGCGCATCAGCGGCGCCGACATGCTGTTGTGGCAGGGCTCGTGCGTCGTGCACGAGGCGTTCAAGGCCGAGGCGCTCAGGAAACTGCGATCGGAACACCCGAACGCGGCGGTGCTGGTACATCCCGAGTCGCCCGAATCGGTGATTGCGCTGGCCGACGTGGTCGGTTCGACCACCCAGCTAATCGAGGCGGTGCGCACCCTGCCCAACCCGGAATTCATCGTCGCCACCGACAACGGCATCTTCCACAAGATGCACGCCGCCGCCCCGGGCAAGATCCTGCTGGAAGCGCCGACCGCCGGAGAAGGCGCGACCTGTACCTCGTGTGCACACTGTCCCTGGATGGCGATGAACGGCTTGCGGAAGCTCGCCGACGTGCTGGAAACAGGTGGCAACGAAATCCATATCGAGGAATCCATCCGCGCCCGCGCCCGGCTGTCGATCCAGAAAATGCTGGATTTTGCCGCGGCTGAAAAGGCCGGAACCATCCAGTTGGGCGACTGAGGCGCCCCATGGCCGGAACCAGCCTGCTTGCCCTCATCGACGACATCGCCACCCTCCTAGACGATGTGGCATTGCTGACCAAGGTCGCCGCCAAGAAAACCACGGGCGTGCTCGGCGACGATCTGGCGCTGAACGCGGAGCAAGTCTCCGGGGTACGCGCCGAACGCGAATTGCCTGTCGTATGGGCCGTATTCAAGGGCTCGCTCAGAAACAAGCTCATCCTGGTGCCGGCGGCGCTCGTCATCAGCGCCCTGGCGCCGTGGCTCATCATGCCGATCCTGATGCTGGGCGGGGCCTTTCTCTGCTACGAGGGCTTCGAGAAACTGGCACACAAATTCCTGTCCGGTCACGACCAGGATAACGCGCACAAAGCCGAACTCGCACAAGCGCTGGCCAACCCGGCCGTCGACCTGGCCGAGTTCGAGCGCGACAAGATCAAAGGGGCCGTACGCACCGATTTCATCCTGTCTGCCGAAATCATCGTCATTACCCTGGGCACCGTCGCGACCGCGTCGTTCGGCACTCAGGTTGCCGTACTTGCCGGCATCGCCATTCTGATGACCATCGGGGTATACGGGCTGGTGGCCGGCATCGTCAAGCTCGACGATGCCGGGCTCTACCTCAGCCGGCGCAGCGGCAGCGGCTTCGCCGGCATGCAGCGCAGCATCGGACGCGGCATTCTGCGCGTCGCCCCGTATCTGATGAAAAGTCTTTCCGTGCTCGGTACGGCGGCGATGTTTCTCGTCGGCGGCGGCATCCTGGTCCACGGCCTGCCGGGCACGCACGGCATCCTGCCCGCCCTCGCCCAGGCTGCGCACGCCGTGCCGGCCATCGGAAGCGGACTGGCTGCCATGACGCCGCTACTGCTCAATGCGCTGGCCGGTATCGTGGCCGGAGGGATGGTCCTGGGCGGCGTGACGGTAACCCGGCGCCTGTTCCGGTAATCCGGCCGTCTATTTCTGGTAGGGCTGGATCAGTTTGCGCACCGGATCGTAAGCCTGGTCGTCGACGACAGCAAAACCGTCGTAGGTACGATCGAACGCTTCCAGCGTGGCGCTTCCGTCAGGGGTGGTTTTCTTCAGCGCCAGCAAGGCATCGCGCAGCTTGTTGCGCACGGCCACAGGCATGCCCGGATTCACGGCAAAGATATACGACGGCAAGGAGGGCGTGCTGCCGATCACGACAATGCCCTCATTCTTGAAATCGTCGGCAACGGAGTCTTTCAGGATGCCGCCGTCGAAATCCCCTGCCAGCACCGCCTTGGCGATATTGTCGTAATGCTTGAGATAGGCGAAGCGGGAAAAATCAGCCATCTTCACACCCATCGACTCGACTGATGCCCTTTGCAACAAGGCCTTTTCATCGCCAAAGGCAAAGCGCTTGCCCTTGAGGTCTACCGGGGTGGTAATGCCGGAACCTGCTTTTACGCCAATGACCAGCGAAAAATACGGGCGGCCCTGAATAGTCGGTGCAACCAGCGGGATCACCCCGTATTTCCTGCGCGCCTCGATGTAGGCTACCGGCGTGAGATAGGCGATCTGCGTCTGCCCCGTACCCAGCTCTTCCACGGCCGACCCCAGATTGGGCGACGGCCGGAAGCGGATATTGAGATCGGTGCTCAGCGCAAGATAGTTCGTCAGCGCGCTCATGCGCTTGATCATCTCGACCGGAATGTCCATGGCCACCGAGCCCATGGTTACCTGACCAGTTGGCGCATGCTGTTTTGGCGCAGCCCAGGCGAGTGAATGCATCGCGCCCACAAGAAGCGCGGCCAGTACGGCCTGCGCCATTCCCTGTTTCGGTTTCATGCTGATTCTCTCCCTCGTAAAGGCAATGCGTCGGTACCATCGTACACGCTGTAACAGTCCCGTCCGCTGTGCTTCGCCTGGTAAAGTGCCTTGTCGGCCGCATAGTAGAGGGCCTGCGGCGTTTTCATGGAATCGTCGCACTGGGCAATCCCGACGCTCAGGCTGATGCTCAACTGCTTGTCTTCGTATTGAAAGCGGTGCGCACGGACGCCTTCCAGCAGAATCTCGACGAACATTTCAGCCTGCTCGGCGTTGGTGTGATACAAGACAATGCCGAACTCGTCTCCTCCGAGGCGCGCAGGCAGATCGGACTTTCGGACGTGCAGACGCATGAGGGTGCCGATTTCGCGGAGGATCTCGTCCCCGGCGCCGTGGCCATGGCTGTCGTTGATCAGTTTGAAATGATCAATGTCGAACAGTACCAGGGTGATGTCTTCCGCATAACGTTCGGATTGATGGAACATCCGCGACAGGGTCTCATCGAATTTGCGGCGATTCGGCAATTCGGTCAGCCAGTCGGTCGTGGCCATGGTGCTGAGCAAGTCGAGCGCATGCTCGAGCTCACGAGTGCGCCCGCCCAGCTGGATGTTCTTGTCCCGCAGTTCCTGATTCGCAAAATTGATCTTGCTTTGCAACTTGTCGTGGTAACTGGCAAGAGATGTGTTCAGGGTATTGAACACCGACACCAGCCGGCCAATCTCGTCACCGCTTCTGACCTCCAGATAACGGGCGACGTAGGAATCGCCCTTTTCCGCCGCCTCTTCCATGGCCGTCGTCAGCTTGCGGATCGGCGAAACAATGCCGCGCGCAGTAAACAAATAGACGATCAACCCAAGTATGGCGCCAAAAACGGCCTGTTCGACAAACACTCGCCAATAGAGCGCAGCCAGCGCTCGTTCCAGCGCATCGGTCGAGACATCGACGGTCACGGCGCCAATGGTCTGGCCATTGAATACGACGGGGGCCTCGAAACGCTGGTGGGTCCGGGCATCGTCTACCTCGGACTGGGCCATGATGCGTCCATCCCGGTTGCGGATGGTGACGCGGATCACATTGATTTGCCGGGCAACGTTGGCAGCGAGCATTTCCAGATTGCCATAATCGTATCCGGCTATCAGGGAGGCCGCCCCGGAGGCGGTGGCGTTGGCGACGCTTTGACCCGCCTTGCCGATCAGCTCGCTGAGCGAGGCGCGTTCGCTCTGAACGCGAATCACGCCGATGACGGCCGACGTGACCAATACGCCAACCATGACATAGCCCATGAGCTTGATGCCCAAACCAAACCGCAAGTCAATCTCCTCTACAAGGTCAGGCGACCGAATCCTTTTCCCTTATTCGGTTATCGGCTTTTCCGGCGAAAGCTGAAGTCCCCGACGCGGGCAAGGATGGCGCGGTTCGCCCATCCCCCGGCTGCCCGAACCCATCCATATCCCGTAAAATATCGGCTTTGAAGCAGATCGATTCGGCTCCGCCCCGGCGATGCCCGAGTCCAATCCAGCATGACCGCACGCCTGCGCGAAATCCCCTACAACTACACTTCGTTTTCAGACCGTGAAATCGTCATCCGCCTGCTCGGTGCCGAAGCATGGGGCGTACTCAACACCCTGCGCGGCGAACGCAAGACAGGGCGTTCGGCGCGCATGTTGTTCGAGGTGCTGGGCGATATCTGGGTGGTTCGGCGCAACCCCTATCTGGAAGACGACCTGCTCGACAACCCCAAACGGCGGCAGATGCTGATCGACGCATTGCGTCATCGCCTGCACGAAATCGAAGTGCGACGACAAGGCAACGAACTGGTGGGACAGCTACTGGCGGCGGCGGAGCGCGCGGTACGCGAATTCGAGGCCTGGTTTGCCGACACCGCCAGCCTGCGGGCGCGCATCCTGCGCCGCCTGGCCGGCGTGACCCGACGCGACAACATCGCGTTCGACGGCCTTGCGCGCGTCTCGCATGTCACTGACGCGACCGACTGGCGCGTGGAATATCCTTTCGTGGTGTTGACGCCGGACACCGAAGCCGAGATGGCCGGACTGGTGGCCGGGTTGATCGAACTGGGCTTGACCGTCATTCCGCGCGGCGGCGGCACCGGCTATACCGGCGGCGCGGTACCGCTCACCGAACATGCGGCCGTCATCAACACCGAAAAGCTCGAAACGATGAGTGCGGTGGAACTGCAGTACCTGCCCGGCTGCGAATTCGAAGTGCCCACCATTCATTGCGGCGCCGGCGTCGTGACCAAGCGGGTGATGGAAGCGGCCGATGCCGCCGGCCTGGTGTTCGCGGTCGATCCGACGTCCGCCGACGCCTCAACCATCGGCGGCAACGTGTCGATGAACGCAGGCGGCAAGAAGGCCGTGCTGTGGGGTACCGCGCTCGACAATCTGGTGTCATGGAGGATGGTTACGCCCGACGCCAACTGGATCGAAGTGAGCCGGCTCAACCACAACCTCGGCAAGATCCACGACGCGCCCTCGGCAACCTTCGAAATCCGTCATTTTGCCGCCGACGGCAAGACGCCGAAAGGCTCGCCGGAGATCCTCACCATTCCCGGCAGCCGCTTCCGCAAGACCGGACTCGGCAAGGACGTCACCGACAAGTTCCTCGCCGGCCTGCCCGGCATCCAGAAGGAAGGCTGCGACGGCCTGATCACGTCGGCGCGCTTCATCCTGCACCGGCTGCCCGCGCATACGCGTACCGTGTGCCTGGAGTTCTTCGGCAATGCCGCCGAGGCCACCCCGGCAATCGTCGAGGTGAAAGAGTATTGCGATGCGCATCCCGCCATCCTGCTCGCCGGGCTGGAGCATCTCGACGCACGCTACGTCAAGGCGGTCGGTTACGCCACCAAGGCGCCGCGGGCTGCGCGGCCAAACATGGTGCTGCTGATCGACGTCGTCTCGGACGACGAAGTCGCGGTGGGCGAAGCCGCCTCGCACATCGTGCGCATCGCCAACGCGCGCGGCGGCGAAGGCTTCATCGCGGTAACGCCCGAAACCCGCAAGATCTTCTGGCTCGACCGCGCCCGTACCGCGGCGATCGCGGCGCACACCAACGCGTTCAAGATCAACGAGGACGTGGTGATTCCGCTGCCGCGGCTGGGCGATTACACCGATGGCATCGAGCGCATCAACATCGAGCTGTCGATCACCAACAAGCTGAAGCTGCTCGACGCCCTGGCCGAATTCTTCGCGGCACCGCTGCCGCTGCTGGAGGACGACGATACCGTCGCCGATCCGCTGCAGGTGGACGAAAAGCAGGCCCAGGCACGCACTCTCATCGCTGCTGTGCGTGCCCGCTGGGCAGGCTATCTGGCCGATCTCGATGCGCCGCACGAGAGCGGCACCGTGTTCACTGCCCTGCGCGACAAGCATATCCGCGCGTCATGGAAGCGCGAGGTGAAGCGCGAACTGCATCAGCTCTTCATCGGCCGCGAGTACACCAAGGTGCTCGAGTCCTGCGACCGCATCCACAAGGCGGTATTGAAAAGCCGCGTGTTCGTGGCATTGCACATGCACGCCGGCGACGGCAACGTACACACCAACATCCCGGTCAACTCCGACGACTACGCCATGCTGCAGGCGGCCAATGCGGCAGTGGCGCGCATCATGGCGCTGGCGACCGAGCTCGGCGGGGTGATTTCGGGCGAACACGGTATCGGGTTGACCAAGCTGGAGTTTCTCGACGCTGCGACCATCGCGACCTTTGCCGAATACAAAAAGAAAGTCGATCCCGAGCATCATTTCAATAAGGGCAAGCTGCTGCCCGGCGGAGATCTGCACAATGCCTACACGCCCTCATTCAGCCTGCTGGAAGCCGAATCGATCATTCTCGAAGCCTCCGAGACCGGGGCCATCGCCGACTCGATCAAGGACTGCCTGCGCTGCGGCAAGTGCAAGCCCGTGTGCAACACCCATATCCCGCGCGCCAACCTTCTGTACAGCCCGCGCAACAAGATCCTCGCCACCTCGCTGCTGATCGAGGCCTTCCTGTACGAGGAGCAGACCCGGCGCGGCACATCCCTGAAGCACTTCGACGAGTTCGGCGACGTCGCCGACCACTGCACCATCTGCCACAAGTGCAAGAACCCCTGCCCGGTCGACATCGACTTCGGCGACGTCTCGATCGCCATGCGCAACATGCTGCGCAAGCAGGGCAAGAAGAAATTCAATCCCGGCACCTGGGCGTCGATGGCCTTCCTCAACGCCACCGATCCCGCCACCATCAAGGCGCTGAGGAAACCGCTGATCGAATGGGGCTACGCCAGCCAGCGACTGGGGAACCAACTCTTCAAGCGCATGGGCCTGATCCAGGCGCAGACCCAGCACCCGCCCGCCACGCTGGGCCGGCCGAAGCTCGTCGCGCAGGTGATCCATCTGGTCAACAAGCCGATGCCAGGCGGGCTGCCGAAAAAGACCTCGCGCGCGCTGCTGGGTCTGGAAGACCCATCCATCGTCCCCATCCTGCGCAACCCCGCCAAGCTGTCCGACGATTCCGACGCGGTGTTCTATTTTCCTGGCTGCGGTTCGGAGCGCCTGTTCTCGCAGGTGGGGCTCGCCACCCAGGCCATGCTGTTCGAGCTCGGCGCCCAGACCGTGCTCCCGCCCGGCTACCTGTGCTGCGGCTATCCGCAAACCGCGGGCGGCCAGGCCGACAAGGGCGAAGCGATCACCGCCGCCAACCGCGTGCTGTTCCACCGCGTCGCCAACACGCTCAACTACCTCGATATCAAGACTGTCCTGGTGTCGTGCGGCACCTGCATGGACCAGCTCCTGAAGTACGAATTCGAGAAGATCTTCCCCGGCTGCCGCCTGCTCGACATCCACGAATACCTGATGGAAAAAGGCGTCAAGCTCGACAACGTAAGCGGCGAGAAATACCTCTTCCACGACCCCTGCCACACGCCGATGAAAACCCACGCGCCGATGAAAGTCGCCAACGCGCTATTGGGCGGCGGCGTGCACCTGTCCGACCGCTGCTGCGGCGAATCCGGCACCCTCGCCGTCAGCCGCCCGGACATTTCCACCCAGATCCGCTTCCGCAAGGAAGAGGAAATCCGCGCCGGGGTCGCCGCACTGGCCACCGGCAGCCAGCCGGTCAAACTCCTGACCAGCTGCCCGTCGTGCCTGCAAGGACTGGCGCGCTACAGCGACGACACGAATACCGAGCCGGATTACATCGTGATCGAACTGGCGAAAAAACTGCTGGGCGAGAACTGGATGACGAACTACCTCACCCGCGTAGGGAATGGCGGGATCGAGCGCGTGCTGTTGTAAACCCCCAGTTCGACCGGAAAATCCGGGGCGCGATTGCCCCGGAAAACCGGCCATGCTATCGTCCGGCCTGCGGAGACCAGATATAACAAGCAGTCAAATCAAATACTTGGTCTTAGGGGAGGAAAATCATGCACGTCCGTCTGACGACGCTTGCTGCCGCACTCATGGTAGGCGTCACACCTGCTTGGGCAACCGGTTTGCCCGCTTACGAAACCTATTCGGCCGCTGCCGATGTCGCCAATGATTTCCTGACGGGTAGTCTCTACACTCCGAATTTGGACATCACCACGCTGCCTGGGGAAACAGCAAGCATCAGCGTATCCGGCCCATTTGTTGCCAGCCTCCCGTATTACACCGCTTCGGCCAGCACGACTCAGGGAAGCAACCATGCTTACGCCAGTGCCAACACGTTTCCCTTGGGCACGCTTAGTACCATTAGTTATTCTGGCTGGTATGACACCGTTACGATCAACGGTGGAAACGGTACTGGCGTGATGCAGTTCACAGTACAGTTGAACGGGAACGTAGATGCTGGCGCAATCGCCGGGATCGTCGGCTATGGTTTGTATGCCAGCAATGTACACCCGACCCAACTGGCCAGCGACACAATCATCAACTATGCATCGCTCCCGACAAACCCATGGTTCCTGAACGCAAATGGAGTAACCCCTATTGCCGGCCATACCATTGGTGTTTCACCCTACAACGACACCTCGCTTCTGTTCACAACCGAGATACAGCCCCCCCTGGACGGAGTCCAGGGGATTCCAGCTTTGCAGCCCCCACAAACGCTTGTTGACCAAATTCTCGCGCCAGGAGTCGGGCAAAATCTCAACATTACGCTGCACGGCACACTAACCTTTACCTACGGCGAGACGTTTTATCTGATCGGCGCTCTGGGTGCTGGCCTCGGCGGGATTGAGACATTTTGCGCATTTTCCACAGATAGTTCCTGCAGCAGTCCAACTAAAGAGGGCAGCGGCGCCACCACCCTCGACTTCTCCAACAGCGCGAACCTCGTCAACATCGCGCTGCCCGAGGGCGCAACGGCCAGCTTCGCTTCCGGCAACACCTACAACGTGACTACCGTGCCCGAACCCGACGCATGGCTCATGCTGCTGGCCGGGCTGGGGCTGGTGGGCTGGCGGGCGCGCCGCCGCGCCTGAGCGGCTGCTTGCCAAGCCTGGTCCCGCCCCGCATGATGCGGGGCGTCTTGTTTCAAGGAAGCGCGTATGTCTGATTGTCCCTTATGCAATGCGCCGGGCGGGCGGCTGTTGTGGCAGGATGAGTTCTGCCGCGTGATACGGGCCGACGAACCGGATTACCCCGGTTTCCTGCGTGTGATCCTCAACCGCCACGTCAAGGAAATGACCGACCTGGTACCTGAAGAGCGCTCGCGTTTGATGATGATGGTGTGCAAAACCGAGCAGGTCATCCGCGACGTGATGCGGCCCGACAAGATCAATCTCGCCTCGCTCGGCAACGTGGTGCCGCACGTGCACTGGCACGTGATTCCGCGCTTTGCGGACGACCCGCATTTCCCGAATCCGGTATGGGGAGAGAGACTGAGGGAAACATCTCACGCAGTACCCGCCGACCTGGACGCGCAGCTTGCCGCGGCGTTCAACTCACTGGTGTAGTCCCACTCCCAACCCATTGAAGCCCTAAAGGACGCCAATCCACTACGTGCTGAAGCACGTGTGGAGTCGTATGCGCCAAGAACCACGCTTCACCCGCGAGGGGCAGGCCGTGGTTCTATAGGCGCTAAAGCGCCAAGAACCACGCTCAGCCGACGGCTTGCTCGCGTTCGGGAAACGGAATGACCGTGCCACTTTTCTCCGCGCCCGGGAGTTGAAGACGCTGAGCAGGGAAAACGGCCGAGAAGGTGCTGCCCTTGCCGGGCACGGACTGGATCTCCAGACGCGCACCGTGGCGGGTCAGCACATGCTTGACGATGGCAAGCCCCAGTCCGGTGCCGCCGGTTTCACGCGAGCGGCTGCGGTCCACCCGATAGAAGCGTTCGGTCAGGCGGGGAATATGCTCGGCCGCGATGCCTTCGCCGGTATCGATGACTGAAAAAACCCCCTCGCTGTTGCGCTCTCGCCAAGCCAGGGTGATGTCGCCGCCTTCCGGGGTGTAGCGCACGGCATTCGACACCAGGTTGCCGAGCGCACTGCGGATTTCCTGCAGGCTGCCTTTCAAGCAGGCCTCGCTCTGGCATTGCAGGCTGACCCGGTGCCGTCCGCGGCTCAGCGATTCCGCTTCGGCCTTCAAGGCCTGCGCCAGCTCGGGCACGTTGACGAGCTCGTCCTTGAGCATGTGATCGGCGCTTTCCAGCCGTGACAGGGTCAGCAAGTCGTCCAGCAGGTGTTGCATGCGCCGGGTATGGTCCAGCATCAAATCGAAATAATGGCGGCTCTCGGCGGCAGGCAGGTCGGGGGCATCGGCCAGGGTTTCGACAAAACCGCCGACCACGGTCAAGGGCGTGCGCAATTCGTGCGAGACATTGGCGATGAAGTCGCGGCGCATCGCATCGACGCGCTCGAGGTCGGTGATGTCGCGGGCGACCAGCAACTTCTGCGATTCGCCGAACGGTACCAGTTGCAGGGATAGGATGAGTTCGCGATTCACCGGAGATTTGCACACCAGGCGCCGCGAATAATCGGCTGCGTCGAGAAAATCCAGGAACTGTGCCTGCCGCAGCAGGTAGCGGATGAACTGGCCGCGGTCGCGTTCGCAGTCCAGGCCCATATAGGTGCGGGAAGCGGGGTTGCACCATTCGATCTGTTCGCTGCGGTTGAGAATGACCATGCCGTCGGGCACGGCCATCGCGGCATGTTCGAACTGTTCGAGGGCGGAGGTGAGCTGGCCACGGCTGGCTTTCTGGCGGCGCTGGAGTTTTTGCAGCCGGTAGAAGATGTCGCCCCAGGTGCCGGTGGCGTCCGGCGGCTCCACTTCGTCCGGATTTTCCAGCCAGCGCGCCAGGCGGAATTCCTGCCACAGGCGGCGCAGCATCACGAAAGCCTGGACGCCGGCCAGGAATCCCAGAGCAGCCACCCATCCGGAGCCGGCCCACAAGATCAGCGCCACCAGCAATACGCCGGCCAGCACACTGAGTGGACGCCACCAAAAACCCATGTTTGCCTGCTTGAAAACCGCGGTGGGTGGATTATCCCACGTCGGCCGAAAAGCGGTAACCCGAGCCGCGCACGGTCTGGATCAGCTCGGAATGGCCGGACGGCTCCAACGCCAGGCGCAGGCGGCGGATGTGGACGTCGACCGTACGTTCCTCCACGAACACGTCGTCGCCCCACACCTGGTCGAGCAACTGGGTGCGCGAGTAGACGCGCTCGGGGTGCGTCATGAAGAAGTGCAGCAGGCGGAATTCGGTCGGCCCCAGTTCCAGCGCCTGGCCCTTGCCCTGGACGCGATGGCTGGTGGGATCAAGCTTCAGGCCGTTGATCTCCACCGGCTCGTCGGTCATCTGCGGCGCCCGGCGACGCAACACGGCCTTGATGCGCGACACCAGTTCGCGCGGCGAGAACGGCTTGGTGATGTAGTCGTCGGCGCCGGTATCCAGCCCCAGCACCTTGTCGCGTTCCTCGCCACGCGCCGTCAGCATGATGATGGGGATTGGCTGGTAGCGCTCGTCGCTGCGCAGGCGCTTGCACAGGTCGATCCCCGACATGCCGGGCAGCATCCAGTCAAGCAGGATGACGTCGGGCAGCGTGCTTTTGAGGAATTTCAGCGCATGCTCGGCGTCACCGGCGGCGGTGACCTGATGCCCGGCCTGCGCCAGGTTGAACTTCAGCAATTCCTGGATTCCGGGTTCGTCTTCGACCAGCAAAATATTGGCAGCCATGGTGATTCCAGCATTGTTTGAATGGTAGCCATACTATGACAGCAGTATGACTGATTTATGACATCGAACAGGCCCGCCCAAATCCGCGCCAGCCCGTGCGCTGGTAGAATTCAGAGGTTTCCCCTTGACCCCGTCTGCCATGGATAAAACCACCCATTTCGGCTACCAGCAGGTCGCCGAGTCCGAAAAAGCCGCCAAAGTGGCCGAGGTCTTCCATTCCGTCGCCGCCCAATACGACGTCATGAACGATCTCATGTCGGCCGGCCTGCACCGGCTGTGGAAGCGCTTTGCCGTGGCGCAGGCGGGCTTGCGGCCCGGCATGAAGGTGCTCGACGTCGCCGGCGGCACCGCCGACCTGACCCGGCTGTTCCTGAAGGAAGTCGGCGACACCGGCCAGGTGCTGCTCACCGATATCAACTTCTCGATGCTGCGCGAAGGCCGCGACCGCATGCTCAACGAGGGCAGGACGCCGCCGGCCATTCAGTGCGATGGCGAGCGGCTGCCGTTTCCAGACGACTATTTCGATTGCGTATCGGTCGCCTTCGGCCTGCGGAACATGACGCACAAGGATCAGGCGCTGGCCGAGATGAACCGCGTGCTGAAACCCGGCGGCCGCCTCCTGGTGCTGGAATTTTCCAAGGTATGGAAACCACTGGAACCCGCCTACGACCTGTATTCCTTCAAGCTGTTGCCGCTGATGGGCAAGCTGGTCGCCAAGGACGCCGCCAGCTACCAGTACCTGGCCGAATCGATCCGCATGCATCCCGGCCAGGAAGAACTCAAGGCGATGATGGAGACCGCCGGTTTCGCCAAGGTCAGCTATCACAATCTCACCGCCGGTGTCGTCGCACTGCATAAAGGCTTCAAGGTTTGATCGCTGAAAGCCTTTTCGAACGCAGCCTCAACCATCTGTTGCGGCAGTCGCCCGGTACGGCCGAGGCGTTGGTCAGGCACGCCGGTGCGAGCGTGCGCTTCGACCTGGCATTCAAGCAATTCGATTTCCGCATCGCCGACGACGGCTGTTTTTCCGAAGCCGTGGTCGATGCCCCCGACGCCGTCATTCGTCCCACCCCTGCGCTCGTCGCCCGCCTGCCGTTTTTCGGCCGCGATGCGCTGCGCGACGCGGACTACACTGGCGACCCGGCCTTGCTCGCCACACTCGACCGCGTTTTCAAGCAGCTGGATTGGGACGTCGAGGCCGATCTGGCGCCATGGGTCGGCGACATTGCCGCACACAGGCTGAACACGATCAGCCGCGACGCCCTCGCCAGTATCGCCCGCGCTTTCTCGGCACTGGGCCACAACGCAAGCGAATACCTGGTCGAGGAAGTCGAGCTGATGGCGCGCGGCGTCGACGTCGCGCGCTTCAACCAGGCGGTCGACGTGCTGGCCGACGACACGGCACGGCTGGATGCCCGCCTGCGGCGGCTGGAAACGCGCGACGCATGAAACTGCTGCGCCTCGCCCGCATCCTCAGCATCGGCCTACGCTACGGGCTGGAAGAATTCTTTCTCGGCCACGAGCGGGTACGCCCCCTGCGTTGGCTGGTGCGCGTCACCCTGTTCTGGCGGCCGCTCAACGAACCGCGCGGCGTGCGCCTGCGCCGTGCTCTGGAGGCGTTGGGGCCGATCTTCGTCAAATTCGGCCAGATGCTCTCCACCCGACGCGATCTGGTGCCGCTCGACATTGCCGACGAACTCGCCCAGCTACAGGATCGGGTGCCGCCTTTTCCATCGGCCGAGGCCATTGCCACCCTGGAGGCGACCTATAAAAAACCGCTGGCCCACGTATTCGCCGAATTCGACGCCACGCCGATCGCGTCCGCCTCGGTGGCGCAGGTACATTTCGCCCGCCTGCACCCACCCCCTTCAGGGGGTGACGGTACCACCGTCGCAGTGAAGGTACTCCGCCCCGGCATCGCACCCGTGATCGCGCACGACGTCTCGCTGCTCTATGCCGCCGCGGGCCTGGTGGAGAAACTGTTCGCCGACGGCAAGCGATTGCGTCCGCGCGAAGTCGTCAGCGAATTCGAGAAACATCTGGCAGACGAGCTCGACCTGATGCGCGAAGCCGCCAACTGCTCGCAGCTGCGGCGCAACTTCAAGGACTCGCCGCTGCTGAAGGTGCCCGAGGTGTACTGGGATTACTGCGGCCGCGACGTCATGGTGATGGACCGCATGGACGGCATCCCGGTGAGCCAGATCGGGCGCCTGCGCGAATCCGGCGTGAATATCCCAAAACTCGCCGCTACCGGCGTGGAGATCTTCTTCACCCAGGTGTTCCGCGACGGCTTCTTCCACGCCGACATGCATCCCGGCAACATCCTGGTACGCCCGGGGTCCGAGCAGTACATCGCGCTGGATTTCGGCATCATGGGTACGCTCACCGAAGTCGACAAGCAGTACCTTGCGCGCAATTTCCTCGCCTTCTTCCGCCGCGACTACAAAGGCGTGGCGCTGGCGCATCTGGAATCCGGCTGGGTGCCGCCCGACACCCGCATCGACGAACTCGAGGCCGCGGTACGCGCGGTGTGCGAGCCGGTGTTCGATCGCCCGCTGAAGGACATTTCATTCGGCCGCGTGTTGCTGCAGCTGTTTCAGGCCTCGCGCCGCTTCAACGTGGAAATCCAGCCGCAGTTGGTGCTGCTGCAGAAAACCCTGCTCAACATCGAGGGGCTCGGTCGGCAACTCGACCCCGAACTCGACCTGTGGAAAACCGCCAAGCCCTTCCTGGAACGCTGGATGAACGAGCAGATGGGCTGGCGTGCGTTGATGAAGAACCTGCAAGCCGAGGCGCCAAAGTGGGCGGTGCTGCTGCCGCAGCTGCCACGGCTGACCCATACCTACCTGTCGCGCAACGACGACTCGAATGCACTTGAAACCCGACTCGAACGCATCGCCGTCCAGCAGGCGCGCAATACCTGGCTGCTGACTGTCGCGATCGGTCTGGCGGTTCTGAGCCTGGCGATTATCCTGCTGAAATAGTGCGTTACCCTGACGTTCAGGGAATCACTTTGTCGATATTGATCTGGATATCCTGCGTGCCCGGCTTGAGCGGCCCCACGCTGCCCTCCAGATCGCCGCTTTGCGCACTGGCGTTACCGCTTTTCGAAATGCGGGCCACGACCATCACCGAGGGAAACGCCGACAGCTTCATGCCCGGCGCCATGGAATTGGAGTCATCCAGACTGAAGCGGCTGGGTAATTCGCCGGCCTTCTGGCTCAGGATGGCCAGCGGCATGCGCGGACCGTTTTCTGCTCGGGCGAAGATAAACAAGGTATCCCCGGGCGACACCTTGGCCGCCAGCGCCGGGGCCAGTTTGACCTGTCCGCTGACCCGTACGCCATTGGCGGCAGCCGGTGCCGCAGCCTCCTGCGGGGCCTGCATGATGGACGGCAGTGCGGCAGGCGGCGTACGCCCTTCAGCCAGCGCACGGGCCTCGTCCAGGCTGGCTTGCAGCGACTGGGTGAATTCGGAGTCGGCCGGGGCCGTTTGGACCACCTTTTCCCAGTAGCCGATCGCACCCTTGTAATCTTTCCTGTCGAACGCAGCGGTTCCCATCAGCGCCAACGCCTTGAGGTTGGCCGGATCGATTTTCAGGGCGCGTTGCAGCATCGCCAGCGGCTCACCGTCGAGTTTCTGTCCCTGGGACATGGCCAGTGCATCGGCATGATCGGCCATCAACTGAGCATCGGGCGACAGCCGTTTTTCCGCCTGGGAATAGGCTTCGGAGGCTTCGGCGAAGCGACCCAGCACGTTGTAGGAACGTGCCAGCATGGCCCAGCCTGCACCATCGTCCGGGTTGTCCTTGAGGCGGGCTGCGAGTTTCTCCGCCATGGCCCGGATGGCGTCGAAGGACGTGCTGTGCGGACTGCCGCCCTGAGCCTGCGCGTTGGCCGGTGCCGTCGCCACCCGAGGTGCACTATCTGACGGCGCGATCGCCAGGGGCGTACCCAGCTTGAGATACATCCCCACCGCAACAGCGGGGATCAGCACCGCCAAGGCGATCGGCGCCCAGGCGGCGCGTTGGGATTGTGCAGGCGTGGCTTCGCTGACGGCGGCCAATGTATCTTCCAGCGCACGTTTTTCCAGTTCGCGCCGGCCTGCGGCATGCTGTTCCGCATTGAGCGTACCGTTTGCCAGGTCGGCATCCAGTTCCTTGATCTGGTCGCGGTAAATCAATACGTTCGCCTGCGCACGCATATTCCTATCATCCTCGCCGCGTTGCCTGACCAGCGCAGGCAGCACGAAGGCAAGCCCCAGGGCAATAAGTACGCCGATCACGATGAAAAATCCGGTCATGTTGTTTCCTTGGTTTGGTCGGTTTGCAGCAGGGATTCGGCCAGCGCCTGTTCGTCGTGGCTCAGCTCGGGTTCAGCGACGCGCTCTCGGCGTTGTTTCAGGGTGACATACAGGATTCCGCCACCCACGGCCAGCAACAGGAAAGGGCCGACCCAGAGGAATAAGGTGGTGTTCTTGAGCGGCGGTCGATACAACACGAAATCGCCGTAACGGGCGACCATGAAATCCTTGATCTCGGCATCGTTCATGCCGGACTCGATTTTTTCGCGGATTTCATTACGCAAATCCACCGCCAGATCGGCATTGGAATCGGCAATCGTCTGGTTCTGGCACACCAGGCAGCGCAACTCGCTGGCGAGTTGCATCAGCCTTGCCTCGGCCACGGGATCAGCCGCAGCAGGAGCAGCCTCCTTGGCAAACGCCGGGGAAAGCGACGCCGCCAACAAAAGCGGAAGAACGAATTTATGCAGCATTGAGTTTTTTCACCAGCGGTAGAATCGTGTCGCGCCAGATTTCAGGCGTAATAGGACCGGTCTGCTTGTGGCGAATGATGCCGGCCTTGTCGATGACAAAGGTTTCGGGCACGCCGTAGACGCCGAATTCGATACCCGTCCGGCCATCCAGGTCGGATACGCTGGCAACATAGGGATTGCCCAAGCCGTTCAGCAGGCGGCGCGCATCGTCCGGCTGATCCTTGTAATCCAGCCCATAGATCGGTACGGCACGGGTTTTGGAAAGCTCGACCAGAACCGGATGCTCCTCGCGGCAACCGCTGCACCACGAAGCCCACACATTGAGCAGCCAGACCTGGCCACGCATCTCCGCGGAAGACAACACACGCGGGGGCGTATCGAGCGTTTGCAAGCGGAATGCGGGCGCCGGTTTGCCGATGAGCGGAGACGGCACCTCGCGCGGATCGAGCTTGAGGCCCACGCCCAAGAACACCAGCATGGCAATGAAAATCGCCAGAGGAATCAGGTAGCGCGCCTTCATGCCGCCTCCGCCAGGCGGCCAGCCAATGCAGCGGGTTCCCGGCGGCGCGCCATGCGGTAACGTCGGTCGGACAACGCCATCGCGCCGCCCAGCGCCATGACCAGACAGCCGCCCCAGATCCAGTCCACGAAAGGCTTGTAATACACGCGTACGACCCAGGCACCGTTACCGACTGGCTCACCCAGCGAGACATACAGGTCACGGATTAGACCAGGATCGATGGCTGCCTCGGTCATCGGCATCTGCGTCGCGAAATACATGCGTTTTTCCGGTGCCAGGGTGCGCTCCAATCGGCCATTCTTCAGGATGTCGATGGCGCCTCGCGATGCCATG
Organism: Thiobacillus sp. SCN 63-57; assembly: GCF_001725555.1. NCBI lineage: Bacteria > Pseudomonadati > Pseudomonadota > Betaproteobacteria > Nitrosomonadales > Thiobacillaceae > Thiobacillus > Thiobacillus sp. SCN 63-57. The sequence continues at coordinate 56,652 of NZ_MEGP01000017.1, forward strand.
TAGTTGGGGCCGGGCGTTTCGGTCACGCCCTTGAAGACGAACTGGTAGGCGCCGATGGTGGCCGTGTCGCCGACCTCCATGCGCACGTCCTTCTCGACCTGGTAGCCCTTGACCAGGGTCACGCCGACGATGAACACGCCGACGCCGAGGTGCGCCAGCAGCATGCCGTAATAGCTTCTCGACTGGTTGCCCAGCCGCTGCGGCACCGAGGCACCCATGGTCGGCCTGACCCGATTCCACAGATTGAGCGTAGTGGTTGCGAACACCCACAGGGCGAGCAGCAGGCCAAAGCTGATCATGGGGGACCAGTGCCCCAGCACGACAGGCAGCAGCAAGGCACTGACGAGACTGATCCCGAAGGCCCAGCGCAGGCGCACGGCCAGATCAGGCAGGCTGGCGGATTTCCAGCGGGCGAACGGACCGACCCCCATCAGGAAAATAGCTGGAGCCATAAGTGGCGCAAACACGGTGTCGAAGTACGGCGGACCGACCGATATCTTGCCCAGCCGCAGCGCATCGAGAACCAGCGGATACAGCGTTCCCAGCAATACCGAGCCGGCCGCCACGACCAGAATGACATTGTTGGCAAGCAGCATGGATTCACGCGACACCAGATCGAACCGTCCGCCGAGACCGACCTTGGCCGCGCGCCAGGCGAACAGCAGGAGCGAACCGCCGGTCACGACGGCCAGGAACATCAGGATGAAGATGCCACGCCGGGGATCGGTGGCAAATGCGTGGACCGAGGTCAGCACCCCCGAGCGCACGAGGAAGGTGCCCAAAAGCGACAGGGAAAAGGCGAAGATGGCGAGCAGCACGGTCCAGTTCTTGAAGCTGCCACGTTTTTCGGTGACGGCGAGCGAGTGGATCAGGGCCGTGCCGACCAGCCAGGGCATGAAGGACGCGTTTTCCACCGGATCCCAGAACCACCAGCCGCCCCAGCCCAGTTCGTAGTATGCCCAGGCGCTGCCGAGCGCGATGCCCACGGTGAGGAAGACCCAGGCCACCAGGGTCCAGGGCCGTGACCAGCGCGCCCAGGCCGCATCCAGGTTGCCGCCCAACAGCGCGGCGATGGCAAAGGCAAAGGCCACCGAGAAGCCCACATAGCCCATGTAGAGCATGGGCGGATGGAAGATCATGCCGGGATCCTGCAGCAGCGGGTTGAGATCGCGGCCATCCAGGGCGGCGGGTAGCAGGCGCTCGAAGGGATTGGACGTCAGCAGGATGAACAGCAGAAACCCGACACAGATGAAACCCATCACGCCCAGGATGCGCGCCACCATTTCGCGCGGCAGATGGCGGCTGAACAGCGAGACCGCGACCATCCAGAAGGTCAGCATGAATACCCACAGCAGCACCGAGCCTTCATGGCCGCCCCATACCGCGGCCAGCCGGTAGTGCAGCGGCAGCATGGAGTTGGAGTTGCTGGCGACATACAACACGGAAAAATCGTTGACGGCGAAGGAGTAGGCCAGACAAACCATGGCCAGCATGATGAACACGAACAGCCCCTGCGCGGCCGGTCGGGCCATGGCCATCCAGGACGCGATGCCGCGCTGCGCGCCGACGATGGGAAAAACGGCCAGCGCAAGGGAAATAAGGAAGGCGACAATGAGGGCGAAGTGGCCGATTTCAGGAATCATTTGGCTTGTCTTTCCGTATCCATGACCAGCGTCTTGCCGGTGCTTTCGCCCGAAGCCTGGGCGCGCTTGAGGGCTTCGGCCGCCTCGGGAGGCATATAGTTTTCGTCGTGTTTGGCCAGCACTTCACTGGCCTGGAATACCCCATTGGCAGACATTTCTCCCTGAGCCACCACCCCTTTTCCTTCCTTGAACAGATCAGGAAGGATGCCGGTATAGGTCACGGGGATCGAATGCGCGGTATCGGTCACGATGAAGTGAACCGTCACTCCGTCCCGCCGGACGCTGCCGGTTTCCACCAATCCGCCAACCCGCAGGCCACGGCCGGTAGGCGCTTCGTGCGCGGCGATCTGGGTCGGCGTGAAGAAGAACGCCATGTTGCTGCGCAAGGCATTCAGCACCAGGGTGGCTGCAATGCCCACCGCGGTCAGCCCGACGGCCATCAGGGCCATGCGTTTATGGCGTGGTTTCATATGTCACCTGTTCGGATAGCAAGGCCTGCATTCGACGGGCCTTTTCGACGGCACGCCGACGCATGCGAAGCATAAGAATTTCGGCCGTGATGAGGGCGGCCGTGACGAGGTACGCGCCCCAGACATAAAAGCCATACCCCCCCATGGCGATGAAGTCGTCCAGACTCTTCCAGTTCATGCTGGCTCCTTGGTCAATTTTGCGAGCCACTCGGCCTGCTGCTCGCGTTCGAGGATGATGCAGCGCACCCGCGCCAACGCCGCGGCAATGCTGTACATCCAGCAGGCCAGCGCCATGATCAACATGCCCAACAGCATGGTGGTCGCCATCTTGGGGGCCATGGTCATGCTGACCGATGCGCCCTGGTGCAGGGTGTTCCACCACTTGACCGAGAAATAGATGATGGGCACGTTGACCACGCCGACCAGCGCCAGCAATGCACTGGCACGATCGGCACGGCGCGTGTCGTCGATCGCGGCGTGCAAGGCCAGGAAACCCAGATACAGGAACAGCAGCATCAGTTCGGACGTCAGTCGCGCATCCCACACCCACCAGGCACCCCAGGTGGGCTTGCCCCAGAACGCACCGGTCCACAGGGCGATAAACGTGAACAGGGCGCCGGTGGGCGCCAACGCACTCGCCATCATCGACGACAGGCGCGTGTTGAAGATCAACCCCGCTGCAGCCCATCCCGCCATCACGATGTAGATGAACATCGACATCCAGGCGGCAGGCACATGGATGAAAATGATGCGGTACGACTCGCCCTGCTGGAAGTCGGTGGGCGCCACAAAAAAGCTGAGATACAGGCCTGCGAAGGTGAACCCGGCCGCGCTCAGCGCAAACCAGGGAATCAGCTTCCCTGCCAGCGGATAGAACGTGGCAGGCGAGGCGTATTTGAACCAGTTCAGTTTCATTCCGGAAATCGTTCCATGCAGGTCATAGGGAGACGCACCTCGATCATTCCAGCGAGATTCGCAAAGCAGCTGCGGTAGCCCAGGGCGCCAGTACCATGCCCAGCAGCAGCAGTGCGCCGAGGATGGACAAGTGGCCACTGGCATCCATACCGGTGGTACTGGCGTCCACGGCCCCGGCACCAAAGACCAGCACCGGCACATACAGCGGCAGTACCAGCAACGACACCAGCACCCCGCCACCACGCACGCCCACCGTCAGGGCCGCGCCAATGGCGCCGATCAGGCTCAACAACGGCGTACCCAGCAGCAAGGCCAGAAATAACGTACCGAGCGAACCGGTCGGCAGGTCGAATTGCAATGCGATCACCGGTGCAATCAAAACCAGCGGCAAGCCCGAAATCAGCCAATGCGCCATGACCTTGCCGATCACCACCAGGGCCAGCGGCTCGGGTGCCAGCATCAACTGTTCGAGGCTGCCATCCGCATAATCCGCATCGAACAGCCGACCCAAGGACAACATGGAAGCCAGCAAGGCCGCCACCCATAGAATGCCGGGCGCCATGGCGCGCAGCAGCTTGGGCTCCGGACCCACACCGAGCGGGAACAGGCTGGCAACGATGACGAAGAAAAACAGCGTGGTCGCCACGTCGGCCCGTCGGCGCATGGCAAGCAGTACGTCACGGGTAACAATATGGCCCAGGGTTCGCATCATGTCCGTGTCCCCTCAGGCATCGAGCCGCAACGTCTGGGTATCGGTTGCCTGGACGCCGACATCCTGATGCGACGTCAAGGCGATCATGCCGCCCCTTGCCAGGTGGCCTTCCATGATGTGCCGCACCCCCGCGACCGCGTGGGCATCCAGTGCGTTGAATGGTTCGTCCAACAGCCAGAGCGGACGCGGCTGAGCAAGCTTCAACCGGGCCAGGGCAGCACGGCGGCGCTGGCCCTGGGACAGGAATTTGACCGGCAGATGTTCGCGTCCTGCCAGTCCCATGTCTTGCAGCGCCCCATCAACCTCGACACGACTGGCGGGCTGGCTGGCAAGGCGCGCGGCGACAAGGAGATTTTCCCGCGCGCTGAGTTCTTCCTTCAGGCCATTGGCATGGCCGATGTAGGTCAGTTCCCGACGGTAGTCCTCGCCCCACGCCCGTATAGGTTCGCCACGCCAGCGTACTTCGCCGGCCATGGCCTGGGTCAACCCACACAGGGTGCGCAACAACGTGGTCTTGCCGCTGCCGTTGCCGCCCTGGATCCAGATCAGTCCGCCCGGTTCGAGGGTGAACGACACGTTGCCAAACAGGCGACGCTCACCACGCACACAACCCAGTCCGATTATTTCCAGCATAAGTGGCCTTTGCTGCGTCCGCCGGTCAGATGTCCCAACGGTAACCTACATAGAAGAAATGCTGCTGGCTGATTTCATTGTTGCCAGGGCTGGTTGTCGTCGAATGCTCATAGATGTAATCCGCTTCCAGGGACAGGTTGCCCTTCCACAGATAGGTCAGGTGAATTTCAGGCGTCCAACGGGCCAGATGGGTATCGGGATCGCTTTTCTGCTGGTAATACTTCAACGAAGGCTCAAGCGTCCAGCGTTCCAGCCGGGTGACGTTGTTGTATGCCAGGAGCTGGCCGTTAAAGATATTGCCTTTGTTCAGGGACAAGGTGAACACATTGACGTCGTTTGCCATCAAAAGCCCGGAGCCGATGGCTCGCAGGGAATAGGCATAAATGTTTCCGGTGGCCGGCGTCGGCGGCAGGACAGTTCCATCGCTCAAGGTCGATCCGGGCAAGGCGCCGGTATTGGTCAGATTGAAATCTCCCCCTGCCTGCCAGGTTTTATTCAGCGGCGTGATGTACCCCGCCTGGAAGAGTTTGGAGACCGCACTACTATTGTCCGCCCATGTACGAACCTGATCTTCCGTATTGGTCGCGAGCAATTGTTTGATGCTGGTCGGAATAGGCGACATAGACGTCACCGCAGCGTTGTACAGGGCAACCGACGTGGTGAGCAACGGCGAGCGGCGATAATCCAGCAGGAAACTGAACATGCCCCCCTTCTCTGTCTGCCAGTTGCCCTGGAGGGTACCGATGTTAAGCGCACTGTAGCTCACGTCATAGTCCACCAGGCTGCTGACGGAACCGCGCATGTCGTAAAACCCCAGTTCCAGGCCGACGGCGCGCCGATCCTGGATGCCGTCTGCCGACTGCTCGATATAGTAGGTCTTGCCACGCAGGCGTTCGGTCAGTTCGTCGCCATCCAGGCTGATCCCCCAGAATTTTCGATCTGAGCCGAGAGCGGGGAATTCGACCGGCACACCGGCAACCACGTTGGCTCGCCATTTGGGCGCGAAATAGTAGCCAAGCTGCGCGCCATCGAACCGGCCGAGCACGCCCCCGGACGTTCCGATCTGGCGACCCAGTGTGGCATTGAACCCGTTCCCCAGTCCCTTGTAGCTATAGTAGGCCGACAGGACATGATTCAGGCTCGGGCGCGACTTGATGAAACTGACGATGTTGTCATCCCGGAAAACCAGTTTCTGGTCCGCATCGGAATTCCGGTAACGCCCTTGCAAATCGAGATGGGTTCGCAGCGAAGACTGGTTTATGGCCGAAAGCGTCGAGGTCCCGGCTGTGGTAGGCGTATTGAAAGCGGTCTGCGTCTGGGTGCTGCCGCCGAAATAGTATTGCGAAAGGCTGCCGGACACGGTCTTGATGACAGGCTCATCGCGTCTTCTGGCTTTTGCCCGAACCGCCCCCGTAGACGTGCTCTCCGCTTTGAGCCCCGCCAAATGCTGACGCACGCGTTCGGCACCCGCTCCTTCCGGAAACAGTTTCAGATACAGCGCATACTCCGCTCTCGCCTTGGCCAACTCTTCGTTGCGCTCCCGGGCCACGCCAATCAATTCCTGCGCGTCCTGCGAATAGTGGTTGGGCGGCAACAGCAGAATCTGGTTAAAGAGATCGATGGCCAGTTCGTAATTCGCGGCATTCAAGGCTTCCTGCGCCTTCGGCATCAGCATGGCCGCCTGGTTTTCCACGTCAGGAAGCGCCACCGGGGCCTGCCGTGGTCCCAACGTCACTTCGGATTTCGCACTCGCGGAAGCAGCCTTGAGCATGGCTTTCCTGCGCTTGCGCAGATCGCTTATTTCGGCCTGCGGAAATTGGGACAGCAGACCAGCACGGACCTGTTCAGCTTGCTCGGCGGTGGCGAAATAACCCAGGTTCAGTTCATAGAACGTCTGTCCTTCACGCGTCTGCTGTGACGTGAAAACGTCATAGTCCTGCAACTCGCGAGGGATGACTTTGCCACTCACTTCATCCCGGGATGTCGAACTTAGCAATGTCAGGGCGTAGCGTTTACCGTCCGGGACCAGTTGATACTTCCTCGCCGTGTCGCCAAAAATGATGTCCACACTACGGCCATCCGCGCCGGCGAGCACCCGTCCATCCGCGACCTGCTTGTCCTTCCCAATCTGCAAGGTCAGCCTCTTGACTGAAGAGGTCTGAGGCGAGAGCGTCGCCGTCACGTCTGGAAGCTGATCAAATGATTTTGACTTGAGCGTCTCGACCGATTTGATTTCCGTCGATTCCTCACCTTGAAGAATCCTGAAATACACCACGATGGTATTGGTCTTGCCAACTTTGACTGCCCGTAAAAACTGGATCCGGGCATTGAACTGCAGTCGGATGACATTTTCGAAGCTATCGGGTTGAACCTGGATTTCCTCCAGAATCTGTGCACCCGCCATCTGCGGACTGATCGCCAGAATGCTGCAACCGATCAATGCTGCAACCAGCTTGTTCCGAGTAGTAAAAAACATTGCCTGTCCCGTCATGATTCCTGAAAGCGCCCCGGGTGAGCCGATCGGTGGCTCACTCGGGAAATTCGAGCGAATAAACTGCTGCGGCTCAATCCCATTTGACGTAGGCCACGCCCTTGTTGCCCAAGGGTCGGTGGCAACCGGATTGAGAACAATCGGTGGCCGTTTTCGACTGATGGGTCACGCTCTTTTTCTCCATGCTGCCCAGGTAACTGGTGCCGCTCGCATGACAGGTCTTGCAACCGGTCAGAATATTGTTGTGGTCCATCTTCATGGTCGACCAGCTGGCAGTACTGGTATGACAGGCCTTGCAGTCCTTTCCGCCGACCAAGGCCGTCGGAATGTGATTGATCGGTTTGGCCTGTGCCCCGGAAGACGTGTACGCCCCGTTGTGGCATGACTCGCAGGTAGCGCTGATAACCGCACTGTGATTCATGGTCGCAGTGGTAAACGGGGCTGTCGTCCGGTGGCAGGTATCGCAGGACGCCGTGGTCGGAATGTGGGTCGTGGGTTTGCCCGTGGCAGTCGTGCCGTTGTGGCAAGTCGAGCACGTGCCGGGAGCAATGCCGGTATGACTGAAAGTCGCGGGTGTCCAGGCGCTGGTCTTGTGACAGGTGTCGCACGACTGAGTCGTGGGAATATGCGTGGTCGGCTTGCCGGTCGCAGTCGTGCCATTGTGGCAAGTTGCGCACGTTCCAGGTGCAATGCCCGTATGACTGAAAGTCGCAGGTGTCCAGGCGCTGGTCCGATGGCAGGTGTCGCAGGACTGAGTCGTGGGAATGTGCGTGGTCGGCTTGCCCGTTGCGGTCGTGCCGTTGTGGCAGGTAGCACAGGTTCCGGGCGCAATGCCCGTATGGCTGAAAGTCGCGGGCGTCCAGGCACTGGTCTTGTGACAGGTGTCGCACGACTGGGTCGTGGGAATATGTGTGGTCGGCTTGCCCGTCGCTGTCGTGCCGTTGTGGCAGGTCGAGCACGTGCCAGGCGCGACGCCAGTGTGGCTGAAGGTAGCCGGGGTCCAGGCGGATGTCTTGTGACAGGTGTCGCACGACTGGGTCGTAGGAATGTGCGTGGGCGGCTTGCCGGTCGCAGTCGTGCCGTTGTGGCAGGTCGAGCACGTGCCAGGTGCAATCCCGGCATGACTGAAAGTCGCAGGTGTCCAGGCACTGGTCTTGTGACAGGTGTCGCACGACTGGGTCGTAGGAATGTGCGTGGTCGGCTTGCCCGTTGCGGTCGTGCCGTTGTGGCAGGTAGCACAGGTTCCGGGCGCAATGCCCGTATGGCTGAAGGTCGCGGGTGTCCAGGCGGATGTCTTGTGGCAGGTGTCACAGGACGCCGTGGTCGGAATGTGGGTCGTGGGTTTGCCCGTGGCAGTCGTGCCGTTGTGGCAGGTCGAGCACGTGCCAGGCGCGACGCCAGTGTGGCTGAAGGTAGCCGGGGTCCAGGCGGATGTCTTGTGACAGGTGTCACAGGACGCCGTAGTCGGAATGTGGGTCGTGGGTTTGCCTGCTGCAGTTGTTCCGTTATGGCAGGTGGCACAGGTTCCGGGCGCAATGCCCGTATGGCTAAAGGTCGCGGGTGTCCAGGCAGATGTTTTATGGCAGCTGTCGCATGAGGCTGTGGTCGGAAGGTGGGTCGTGGGCTTGCCCATGGCGGTCGTGCCGTTGTGGCAAGTCGAGCACGTGCCGGGCGCGACGCCGGTATGACTGAAAGTCGCAGGTGTCCAGGCGCTGGTCTTGTGACAGGTGTCGCACGACTGGTTCGTAGGAATGTGCGTGGACGGCTTGCCGGTCGCAGTCGTGCCGTTGTGGCAGGTGGCACAGGTTCCGGGCGCAATGCCCGTATGGCTGAAGGTCGCGGGTGTCCAGGCGGATGTCTTGTGGCAGGTGTCACAGGACGCCGTGGTCGGAAGGTGGGTCGTGGGCTTGCCCATGGCAGTCGTGCCGTTGTGGCAGGTCGAGCACGTGCCGGGCGCGACGCCGGTATGACTGAAAGTCGCAGGTGTCCAGGCGCTGGTCTTGTGACAGGTATCGCACGATTGGGTCGTAGGAATGTGCGTGGTCGACTTGCCGGTTGCAGTCGTGCCGTTGTGGCAAGTCGAGCACGTGCCGGGGGCAATGCCGGTATGACTGAAAGTCGCGGGTGTCCAGGCGCTGGTCTTGTGACAGGTGTCGCACGACTGGGTCGTAGGAATGTGCGTGCTCGACTTGCCCGTGGCGGTCGTGCCATTGTGGCAAGTCGAGCACGTCCCGGGGGCGATGCCGGTGTGGTTCATCGTCGCCGTATTCCACGATGAGGTCTTATGGCAGGTGTCACAGGACGCCGTGGTCGGAATGTGGTTCGCGGACTTGCCTGCTGCAGTTGTTCCGTTATGGCAGGTGGCACAGGTTCCGGGCGCAATGCCCGTGTGGTTCATCGTCGCGGGTTTCCAGCTGGCAGTCTTGTGGCAGGTGTCGCACGCCTGAGTGGTGGGGATATGGGTAGCCGGTTTGCCAGTTGCCGTGGTGCCGTTGTGGCAAGTCACACAGGCGCCAGGGGTAACGCCGCTATGGTTGAAATTGGCAGGCACCCAGGCAGCAGTCTTGTGGCAGCTATCACAGGCGGCCGCGGTCGGGATATGCGTGCTCGGCTTCCCTTTGGCGATACTGCCGTTGTGGCAGGTCGCACAGGTTCCCGGAGCAACCCCACTGTGACTGAAAGAAGCAGGCTTCCAGGCCACGGTCTTGTGACAGGTGTCACAGGACGCCGTGGTCGGGATATGTGTACCCGGCTTGCCGGTCGCAGTTTTGCCGTTGTGGCACGTTGCACAACCACCCGAGGTAACGCCATTGTGATTGAAGTTGGCCGGTGTCCAGGCGCTGGCTTTATGGCAGCTGTCGCACGTCTGCGTGGTAGGAATGTGCGTAGCCGGTTTCCCAGTTGCCGTGCTGCCGTTGTGGCAGGTCGCACACGTTCCCGGAGCAACCCCGCTGTGGCTGAAGGCGGCAGGTTTCCAGGCAACGGTCTTGTGGCAGGTGTCGCAGGACGCCGTGGTCGGGATATGCGTACTCGGCTTGCCGGTCGCGGTCTTGCCATTGTGGCAACTGGCGCAGCTACCTGGGGTGACCGCACCATGATTGAAACTGGCAGGAGTCCACGCGCTGGTTTTGTGGCACGTGTCGCAAGCAGCCGTCGTCACAATATGCGTGCTCGGCTTGCCCTTGGCCATGCTGCCGTTGTGACAGGTGGCGCAAGTACCGGGCGCGACGCCCATATGGTTGAAGTGCGCGCCAGTGAATGACAAGGTGTTGTGGCAAGTTTCGCATGCCTGCTTGGTCGGAATATGTGTGGCCGGCATGGCAGCGGCCGTGATGCGCTGGCTGCCGCTGGCATGGCAACTCGAACACTGGGTAGGTGTTCCCTTGAAAACGCCCTGGACGTGGCACGATTCGCACCGCACGTTCCGATGAGCCCCACTCAGTTGAAAGCCTGTCTTCGCATGATCGAAACCGGCAGCACCTGGCCCCGCAGCGAGGGTCGGCTGGGTAACCATGCTTGCTACGCAGAGCAGCAGAACGGCCCATAGCTGCCACAATCCTGGAAGAATGCGTGATCTGACAACAGAATAGACACCCCTCATCGTGCGTCGCCTCCCGAAGCAAACATGGTTTGCAAAGCACGTGTGGCTTGTCTGGCGCCGCCCTGGCATCCTCCCCGAACGACGGTCTGACAGGCCACTTCTGAAACCGCAATTTTCGTGGGCGGGGAATTTTGGCCCTGGCGCAGGCGGACCCGCTTGAAAGAATCCGTTCCGTGACATTTCTCGCACTGCCTGCCGAAGCTGCCGTCATGCACGTCATCCTTGTCGTGACAGCTCACACATCCCATCGGCAGGGAGGCCTTGCCTGAAACGGGCTTTCTGTGACAGCTATAGCAATCCAGGCCCCGATGCCCACCATCGAGCCTGAAGCGAGTCCGGGTGGTGTGGTTGAAGTCCCATAACCGCCAATCGCGGCTGTTATGGCAGCTGTCACACTGATCGCCGAGACGCCGCTTGTGGATGTCATCCTTGTCGTGACACGCCACGCATTCCGTCCTGGCGTCCTTGAATTGAGGCGTCGCATGGCATTTTTTGCATTCCACAACCTGGTGCCTGCCCAGCAGGGGAAAACGGGTGAGGCCGTGGTTGAACGTGGTCTGCTTCCAGCCTTGTACGCTATGGCATTGCTCGCACTTCTCACCTTGCTGTCCTTTGTGCACATCGTCTTGCTTGTGGCAGGCATTACAGGCCATGGCTGTGTTCCTGTACTTCTGTCCCTGGTGACAGTCGTCGCACTTCACGGAACGGTGACGGCCTGACAACGCAAATCGCGTTTTGCCGTGATCGAAGCGGTTTTCCTTCCAGTCGCGCTCGCCATGACAGGAGTCGCACGCGTCGCCCAATCCGCCTTTATGCTTGTCATCCTTCTTGTGGCAGGCGATGCAGTTCATGGGTGCATCCTTGAATAGCGCGCTTTTGTGACAGGCTTTGCACTCAATGTCCGCATGCTTGCCGCGTAGCGGGAAGCGGGATTGAGCGTGATCGAAGCGTGTCTCGTTCCATGCGCGCTCGACGTGACAGTCGCCACATTTCTCGCCCAGTGTGCCTTTGTGCTTGTCATCCTTTTTGTGACACGCGACACAGGTCGTTTGCAACTTGTCCCGGTACAGGTTCCCGGTATGGCAGGGGTCGCACCGGG